>CAMOIK010000020.1 GCA_946615875.1 uncultured Verrucomicrobiota bacterium
CTTCCCCGGCGGCAGCAGGCGCGTCCTCATGGAGTCGCTCCGCAAACTCGTCGCCCTGCCTGACGAAACGCTGGTCATTCCGGGCCACGGGCCGCAGACCACCATCGGACGCGAGAAGAAATCAAATCCATATCTTGTGTGACTGCGGATGCACACGATGCGAAAAATATGGTATAATGCCCGCAAGCATGAGAGCTAGAGACAGGACGGAGAGAGGCAGAATGGCCGACAGGGAGGCTGCGGGTTCCGCGCCTCCGGGACGGACGCCCCGTGAAGACACGGCGTCGGTCATGAAGTTCTACGGTCTGCCACGTTCTTTCCCGAAGGACGTCCTCGAAGAAGCCGCCTCTCTGGGCTCCGCAATCGCCGACGGCGAAATCCGGCAAGGGCGTCTGCCGCGTCTCGACTTGCGCAAGAAGTTCGTCTTCACCTGCGATCCGGAGAAGGCTCGGGATTTCGACGACGCGCTCTCCCTGTGGCGCGACAGCCTGGGCCGGCGCGTGCTGGGCGTCCACATCGCAGACGTTTCGCACTACGTGCGGCCCGGCGGGGCGATGGATCGCGAGGCGCAGAAGCGTTCGACGAGCGTCTATCTGGCGGACAGGGTGATACCCATGCTGCCGGAGTCGCTGTCCAACGGGCTTTGCTCGCTGGTGCCCGGCGAAGACCGTCTGGCGTTTTCGGTGTTCATCACATACAGCCGCGACGGCGATCCGGTGAAGTGCAGATTCGCCAAGTCCGTCATCAACTCAAAGGCTCGTTACACGTACGAACAGGTGATGGGCATCATTTCGGCCGGCTCCAACGGCGTGAAGCCCAAGGGCGGGAAGTGCGACGCTTCCCGGTCTGCGGCGGGCCGCAAGACCGTCAAGGCCATAAGCGACCTCGCGCAGCAGTTGCGCGCCAAGAGGTTCGCGGCGGGCGCGCTCGACCTCGACGTGCCGCAGACGGAAATTTCGCTGGACGCGGAAGGGGACATGGACGGCATCGTGACGCACCCCTACGACGAGAGCCACCAGATGGTCGAGGAGTGCATGGTCGCGGCAAACGAGGCCGTGGCGAAGGAACTCTGGACGAACGGCGTGAAGATACTGGCCCGTTTCCACGACTCTCCGGACCCGGAAAAGCTGCTGCTGCTTCGCGAGGAACTGCGGCCTCTCGGCATCCACTGCGGGAATCTGGAGAACAAGAAGGTGTTCTCCAGATTCATGCAGTCCATCAAGTCCAAGCCGCTCTATCCGACTCTCGCGGTCATGATCCTGCGCTCCATGAAACGAGCGGTCTATGACAGCGCGAACATGGGGCATTGGGGCCTGGCCAAGAGGTTCTACGCCCATTTCACGTCGCCGATACGCCGCTATCCGGACCTCACGCTCCACAGGCAGCTGGCCGCATACCTCGAGGCGAAGGCCGCGAGGAACGGCGAGAGGGTCGCCAACGCGCACCGCGTGGACGCGAAGACGCTCGCCCGCTGGGCCCGCCACGCCACGGACATGGAGGAGGTCGCGACGGAGGCGGAGCGCGATTTGCTCGAAATAAAGAAATACCGTCTGCTGGAGGACGAACTCTCTTCGCGCACGCCGGTTGATTACGACGCCGTCGTATCCAAGTGCGAGCGGTTCGGATGCTTTGTCGATGTGCCGTCCATCGGAGTTTCCGGCCTCGTGCACGTCAGCAATCTCTCGCGCGGCTTCGTGCGCTACAACCAGCACGACCACACGCTCAGCGCGTCCGGGCGCAGGTCGTGGAAGATAGGCGACGTGATGCGCGTACGCGTGGCGCGGATCGACTTCGCCGCCCGCCACATAGGTTTCGTCCCCGCACGGTAGCCGCCAGGCGCTTGGCATTCGACATTCATCCTCGCTCCTGGTTTTGCATCGCGCCATTCTTCATTCATCGTTCTTCTTCCCCCAACATCGAAAAGGAGACAGCGAACATGGAACTGAGCATACTCATAAACAAGTTCAACGTGAAAGGGCGGCTGGTTTCGCTCACCCCCTTCGGCAACGGAAACATCAACGACACGTTCCTTGCCATATACCGCAACACCTTCACGGAGACGCAGGTCATACTGCAGCGCGTGAACAGGAACGTCTTCCCGAAGCCCGAGGCCATCATGGCCAACATGCACGAGATCACGCGCCACTGCCACGAGAAGCTCGAGGCCGACGCCGCAGCCGGGCGCGACGACCGCGTTTGGCAGATGCCGCGCATCATCAAGACTAAGGACGCCGGCGAAGACTACGTGACCGACGAGAAGGGCGACGTCTGGCGGGTCATCACGCGCATCATGTCCGCACACGCCTTCGACGTGGCCCAGGGGCCCGAACACGCGCAGGAGTGCGGCGCGGCGCTCGGCCACTTCCACTACCTGATCAGCGACATGGATCCGGCCATCCTCATCGATCCCCTGCCGGGCTTCCACATCACGAGCGGCTACCTCGCAAAGTACGACGCCACGCTGGAGGGCGAAGGCGCCCGCGAGCTCCTCTCGTCCTCGATGGAAGCCAAGCGCATGGCGAAGTTCATAGAGGAGCGCCGCGACCTCGCGCTCTGCCTGGAACGAGCCCTCGCAGCCGGCGAGTTGAAGAAGCGGATGTTCCACGGCGACCCCAAGGTCAACAACATAATGATCGACGACGTGACGGGCAAGGGCACGGCGATGATCGACCTGGACACCGTGAGCCCGGGGCTCGTCCACCTCGACTTCGGCGACGCGCTGCGCTCAATCTGCAACCCGGCCGGCGAAGAGGAGACGAACCTCGCCAAGGTGATGTTCGACGAAGACCTCGCCACCGCGTTCTGCAAGGGCTACATGAAGGAGGCGGGCGCGTTCCTGACCGACGCCGACCGCAACTACCTCTACGACTCCATACGCCTCCTGCCGTTCGAGCTCGGCCTGCGCTTCTTCCAGGACTTCCTCAACGGCAACGTGTATTTCAAGACCTCGCACCCGCAGCAGAACCTCAACCGCGCGCGCGTCCAGTTCCGCCTCTGCGAATCCATCGAGGCGAGGGAGCGCTCGATCCGCAACTCGCTCGCCAAGCTCTAGGGCGCGGCGAGCAGCTCCACACTTTTCCAGGCATCGCATCGCGAAAATATGGTATAATACGACGCATGAGCGAAGGACAGAACATACCGGAGGTTAGCCCGCAGATACCGCGCAACGCGGTCAGCATCTACGGACAGGGTGACGCCATGGACGATTTCCCCGTCCTCAAGGCGTTTCAGCAGTATGTGGACGCGGAGCACGCGAAGGCGCAGAAGCGCATGACTACGCTCTGCATCTTTTTCGTCATCCTGATGGTCGCGGTCATTGCCGTGTTCATGTTGCTGCTGATGAACATATCGCAGCGCAACAGTGCGCTGAGCGACCAGCTCTTCCAGTTCATGCTCAAGGACCGCGACCGCCAGAACGTGATCGTGCAGTCTCCCGGCCAGCAAGGCGACAGCGCCGCGCTCCTCTCCCTCCAGCGCCAGCTCTTCGACCAGCAGATGAAGATGATGGACGAGGCGATGAAGGCGCGTGCGGCCGCCGCCCCCGCGCCGCAGGAGCGGCCGGTCTCGCAGGCGGAGCGCGCGGAGTTCGCCACGCTCAGGCTGGAGCACGAAAAGCAGGTCAAGACGGACTCCGACCGGCTCGCCAAAGCGCAGGAAGAGCTCAAGGCGGAGCGTGAGCGCATTGCGCAGGAGCGCGAGAGGCTGCGCCAGAAGGAAATCGACCTCCAGCGCCGCAAGCTCTATCCGGACTACTACGAAGCCAGGGCGAAGACGCCGGCGCCGGTCGTGGACGACGATCTTTCCGTCATCGACGAGGCGATAGCGGCGGAGGAAAAGAACGTCGTGCGGCCGGCGAGTCTCCGCGACGACGGCTCGGTGCGGTATTTCACCGACGACGAAGACGATCTCGACGCGTTCGTCAATGCGCTCGATCTGCCTGAACTCCGTAAGCCGCAGCCCGCCGAGCCGGCGGAAAAGCCTGCGGCGGCCGGCGGCTGGTCGATGCCGGAGGAATGACCTGCGCAATAGGACGGGAACCTGAATGCTTGGACGACGAATGGCAATGGAATGTATGGGACGATGAAGGGAAGATTTTTGCTGATGGCCGCGCTTGCGGCATCGGGGTTGTTCGCCGAGAAAGAGTATATATGGCCAGATGGCAAGATGCCGGACGTCCAGCCCAGGCAGATCGCCGCGATGGCGAGCGAAGCCCGCCACAAGGGTTTCGATCCCGACGAGTGGCGCCGCCCGTATCTCGACTGGCTTGCGCCGCCTGCGCATCCCAACGGCTCCTGCATGATCCTGATCTCTGGCGGCTCCTACCGAAATCTCGCCGACGCCGCGCTTGTCGCGGAATGGGGAGAACGACTCACCGCGCTCGGCTGCCAGTGCGTCAATCTCGTCTATCGCACTCCCTGGCCCGACGAGCTGCCGATATACCAGACCGCATGGGAAGATGGGCAGCGCGCCGTCCGCATCGTCCGCAGCCAGGCTGCAAGGCGCGGATACTTCCCGGAAAAGATCGGCACCATGTCGATCAGCGCCGGCTCCCACCTCGCCACGCTGCTGGCCACCAGTTCCCTGACCCCGGCATACGCGAAGATAGACTCGCTCGACGACATGTCGTGCAGCATCGACGCCGCCGTAGCATTCTCTCCGTCGTTCGTCCTGACGGACGGCGAGACGAGGCCCAATACGCGCGAGGGGGACGCACCGGACATCCGCGTGGCGGACTGCTTCAAGTTCGATGCCGAGACCCCGCCCATGTGTCTGCTGCATGGCGGAAGCGACATACACTCCCCACTGGGCTCAACCAAAATATATCGAGAGCTGCGCAAGCGCGGCATCCCTGCCGAGATACACATAGAACCCGGTCGCGGGCACGTGGAGGTCGGGTTTGACCGTGCCGTAGAGTTCCTGCGCCAGATAAAGTTCCTTGGGCCGCTGGATAAGGAGGTCCCGCTCATGGGGCGCTTCGCTTCGGACGCCGCACGTTCCGTGCACGAGAAGAAGCCTTTGTGGCCCAAGGGCATGGTCCCCGATCCTCAGCACAACCAGTCCGCCCCATACCTCGAATGGCACATCCCGTCCAACCTGACCACCAAGGCTATCCAGATTATCTGGTCGGGCGGCGGCTACCACGACTCCGGCTCGTCCGACTTCGAGGTGGCGCCTATCCGCCGCTACCTGAACGCAAAAGGTATGGCCGTCGTCACCGTCACATACCGCCACCCGCGCCCGCAGCTACCGCTGCCGAAGCACATCTCCGCCTGGCAGGACGCGCAGAGGGCGATAAAGATCGTGCGCAACGAGGCGGCGCGGCGCGGGCTTGATCCCGACGACATAGGCGTGATGGGCTTTTCCGCCGGCGGCCACCTCGCGCTTCTTTGCGCCACCACGTCCATGACGGATTCCTATTGGCCGATGGATGACATAGACAAAATCCCCTGCGACGTGCAGTGGGCGGTGGCGGTGTATCCCGCGTATTCGCTCACCGACGGGTTGGAGAAGCCCAATGCCAACGGCGGCAACGGCCCGGACGACCGCCTCGCGCCTGAGTTTGCCTTCGACGTCGAGACTCCGCCTATTCTCTTTCTGCACGGCGATGCCGACCCGTGGTCTGCCATGAACTCCGTAAAGGCGTGGGAGCAGTTGCGGAGGATGGGCGTCCAGGGCGAGCTGCACACGCTCGCGACAAGGAAGCACGGCTTCCAGCGCATGGCGTCGCCCGGCACCGGCAGCTACACGTGGATGGACCGCGTCTGGGATTTCCAGCAGCACAGACGGCAGGTCGCGAGGCGCTCGCCGATGCGCCATATATTCCACTCCACCATGCGCCAGAGGCACATGAAAAAGTCTCTGCTTTTCCTGATACTGCTCTGCTCCATCGCGCTCGGCGCCGGCATCGCCTACAACACGCCGCCCGGCGACAGGCGGGTGACGCTCGCGCCGGACATTGCTAAAATCGTGGTAGTCGCCGACCTGCGCCTGGTGCGCGACAATTCCAGGCACTTCGTCTTCCAGGCCAATCTCGTGAACAACTCCGACAGAATGCAGATGCTGGAGTGTCGCGTGGTGTGGTTGGGCGAGAACGGATTGGAGATTGCGTCCATGGCGTCCAACTGGCGCTTCAAGACCCTTTCACCAAACGAGGTCTCGAGGATAACGGCAGTCGCGCCGGTGGAATACGCTTGCGACTTCCGCTTCTACGCACAGGCCGCTAAGCCCACCATCGTGTAGCGCCTGACCGGAGGCATATGAAGCCACTGTATCTATACGGCCCGCCAGCGAGCGGAAAATCGACCGCGGCCAGACGTCTCGCCGCAGAGTTCGGATTGGATTTCATCGATCTCGACGACGCCATCGTCAAACGCATAGGGATGCCGATCGCCCGTTTCTTCGCGGAACGCGGCGAGGCAGCGTTCCGCGACGTCGAATCCGCCGCGCTTCGCGAGGTCTCCGCCCCGATTGTCGCGCTTGGCGGCGGCACGCTGCTGCGCGAGGCCAACAGGGCGTTCGCGGAGGAGCGCGGCTTCGTCGCCGTCCTGGACGCTGACGAGGCGGAGATAGCCCGGCGCATCGAGCAGGCCAAGGGCGTTCGTCCGCTTGGCAACCGACTGGCAGAGCGAAGGGCGCACTACGCGAGTTTTGTCCACCGCGCGGGGGAGGATTCGCGCATCGTAATGCCGCGCCGTCTCGTCGGCGACGTCGCGGTGCCGCTGTCGAAAAGCCATGCGCACCGCATCCTCGTCGCGGACTTCCTGGCTGACGTCGCCGGGGGCGGCGAGTATGCCTTGCCGTTCCCGGATTTCTGCGAGGACATCGCGGCCACGCGCCGCTGCATAGCCGCGCTGCGCGACGCGCTGGCGGGCGGCAGCCGCTCTGCCGTGCTTGACTGCGGGGAGAGCGGCTCCACTCTGCGCTTCATGGCGCCGGTCGCCGCCGCACTCGGCGTGAAGCCGGAGTTCATTCGGCGCGGCCGCCTGGCGCAGCGCCCGACGATGGATTTCTCGGATTTGCGCAGCGGACGCCACGAGCTCGCGGGCGACATATCCTCGCAGTTCGTCACGGGGTTGCTCTTCGCACTGCCGATCCTGCCTGGCGACTCTACCGTGGAGTTCTCGTCTCCGCTGCAGTCGCGCGGCTACGTGGATATGACGCTCGACGTGATCCGCGCCTTCGGCGTTCGCATCGACGAGACGCCGGAAGGTTTCGCCGTGCCAGGCGGCCAGCGGTATTCGCGTCCATCCGGCGGCGCATTGGCGCCGGAAGGGGACTGGAGCGGCGCAGCGTTCTGGCTCGCCGCCAACGCGCTCGGCTCCGCCGTCCGCGTGACCAACCTCAACTGCGCCTCGCGCCAGCCAGACAGGGCGATGGCGGAATTGTCGCCCCTGCCTGACTCTATCGACGTTTCGCAGTCGCCGGACCTCTATCCGGCGCTTGCCGTCATGGCGGCCGCGCGCGACGGAGTTACGCGCTTCACCAACGCCGGACGGCTGCGCATCAAGGAATCCGACCGCATCGCCGCCATGGAGAGCGTGCTCGCCGCCTTTGGCGTCCATGCCGAATCCACGCCCGACACCGCCGTCATCGAAGGCACGGCCGCGCCGCTGCGCAGCTGCGAGATCGAGAGCTTCAACGACCACCGCATCGCCATGGCGGCGGCCATCGCCGCCACCCGCGCCGACGGTCCAGTCCTCATTCAGGGCGCCTCGTGCGTGGCCAAGAGCTATCCTGGCTTTTTCGCCGATTATTCAAGCCTGTGCGCGTGAATGACAGCCGCCTCGAGCCATGTGCGCCATGCCGCGCCGCATAGGAACCCGCCACGGCATCCGTCGGGGCGACAGCACAAAAGGACAAGCAAAATGAAAAACACGCCTGACATTGCGGTCTATTGCCGACGGTGGCATTCCTGCGGCCTCGTTGCGACGGCGGCGGTAGTCGCCATCCTTTCCTTAGCCTCTGCCGCCGGCGCGGCCGAGAAGGTCGCCACCCGTCTTCTGCCTTCGCCTTTCAAGGAAAACATGCTGCGCGAACGTCGCTTCCTGGTCTCTCTGGAGCCGCTTGCGCTGACGCGCGAGTTCCGGCGCAACGCCGGGTTTGCGCCGCTGCCGGAGGATGACGGAATACTGCCGCTCGGCGGCTGGGAAAAGCCTGGCATGGAGCTGCGCGGCCACACCTGCGGGCACTGGCTGTCGGGAATGGCCTCGCTCTACGAGGCTACCGGCGACGAGAGTCTGCGGCGCCGCGCCGCGGAAACCGTCGGAATCTTGCGCCAGTGCCAGGACGCCATGGGCAGCGGTTATCTTTCCGCCTTCCCGGAGAGCGGCATCGACAAGACCATACGCGGCGAGCGTTACTGGGCGCCTTGGTACACGCTGCACAAGATACTCGCCGGGCTCCTCGACCAGCATGAATGCTGCGGCAACCCGGAAGCCCTCGAAGTCGCGGCCAGGTTCGGCGACTGGGCGGCCGAGAAGGTGCTGCCGCTCACATCTGAAGAGGCGGCGAACATGCGCAAGCGCGAGTTCGGCGGCATCGCGGAGTCACTGCTGCTCCTCTCCGCCGCCGTGGACGACCCTGTGCGAGCAGAGAAATACCGCCGCGCCGCAGGCGTCTTCCACGATCCGACCGTCATGGATCCGCTAGACCGCAGGGAAGACCGTCTGCACGGCCGACACGCGAACACCTTCATCCCGAAAGTCATTGCGGACATGCGCAAGTGGGAACTCCTTGGCGACAAGGCCGCGTTCGACCGCGCCCATTTCTTCTGGCGGACCGTCATGGACGGCTATCTCTACGCGCCGGGATGCGTCTCGTCGAAGGAGGCGTTTCGCGGGCCCGGCCTCCAGGGGCGTTTCGTCACCGGCATGACGGGCGAGACCTGCTGCACCGTGAATCTCCTCAAACTCTCGCGCCGACTCTTCGCCGCCTCGGACGACGACCGCGAACGCGCGGAACTGGCAGACTACCAGGAACGCGCCTTGTGGAACCACATCCTCGGCCAGATGAACCCGATAGACGGCGCGCTCACCTACTTCCTGCCGCTAGAGACGGGCACCTACAAGCTCCAGAGCCGTCCCAACGATTGCTTCTGGTGCTGCATGGGCACGGCCATGGAAAGCCACACCCGCATACACCGCGTCGTCGCGGAGGATGTCGCGGGCACTCTATACGTAAACCATTTCATACCGGCGGAAATCCGTTGGCGCGGCATGACGCTGCGCCTTGAAACGCGCTTCCCGGAAGAGGAGTCCGCCACGCTGCGAGTCATTGACGCGCCAGACTCCCGGCAAGAGGCGGAGATCGCGATCCGCCTGCCGTTCTGGACGAAGGACGGATGCGGCCGCAGTTCATATGCGAGGTATTCGCGCATATGGAAGCGCGGCGACGCGCTAGAAATCCCGCTGCCATGCCGTCTGCGTACGGAGTCTATCCCCGCCGCGCCAAGCAGGAAGGCGGTGTTCTTCGGCCCGATACTTCTCGCCGGCCGCCTGGGCGTCGAAGGCATCGCCAAGAACCGTCTGCGCTCCACCAACTACGCAACGCACGATTTCGCCATCCCGCCGCATCTCGCTTCCGTGCCGCTCGAGCCGCTGGACTCCTGGCGACGCATCGCGCCGCCTCCGCCTCCGCCGCGCGACATGGACGGCGCCACGGTCGAGACCCTGGATTTCTTCGCGCATCCTTCGTTCGTCACGCCTTCAGGGCTCAAGGTTTCGCCTTTCTGGGCCGTTCACGACGAACGCCATGTCGTCTATTTCGACGAACCCGCCGCCGCTCCGGCGCATTGAATCGCCGCCGGGCGGAACGGCAAAATCCGAAATGGTCGGCACGGAGGCGTGAAAATATGGTATAATACGCACCATCATGAAATGGACCAAGACCCTCATACAGACGTTGCGCGAAGTGCCTGCCGACGCCGAAATCGATTCCCACAAACTTCTTGTCCGCGCCGGACTGGTCCGCAAGGTCGCCGGCGGTCTCTACGCATACATGCCGCTGGGGATGCGGACCCTGCGCAAGATACAGCAGATCGTGCGCGAGGAGATGGACCGCAGCGGAGCGCAGGAGATCGTGGCGCCCATCCTGCAGCCTGCGGAGCTGTGGCGCACCACCGGGCGCTGGGACGCGATGGGCGCCAACATGTTCCGCCTGAGCGACCGCGGCGAACACGAGTTTGCGCTGGGTCCGACAGCCGAGGAGGTCTTCACCGACCTGGCGAAGGGCGTCCTCAACTCCTACCGCCAGCTGCCGGTCATCATCTACCAGATCCAGTGGAAGTTCCGCGACGAGACGCGCCCGCGCTTCGGACTCATGCGCTCCAAGGAATTCCTGATGAAGGACGCCTACTCGTTCGACATGGACGCCGACGGCGCCGACAAATCCTACTGGACCATGTATCACGCCTACGAGCGCATCTTCGCCAGATGCGGCCTGAAGGCCGTGCCGGTGCAGGCGGACGGCGGAGACATGGGCGACAGCCTCACCCATGAATTCCACGTGCTTGCCGATGCCGGCGAGGACGGCATCGCGTGGTGCGAGAAGTGCGGCTACGCCGCCAACCTCGAAAGGGCCGAACGCCGCGTCGAGTCCGCCGCCGACGCCGAATGCGCGCCGTGCGAGGAGGTCGCCACGCCGGATGCCAGGACGATCGAGCAGGTCGCGGCGTTCATGGGGCTGGCTCCGTCGGCGTTCGTCAAGTCGCTCGTCTATGTCGCCGACGGCAAGTGCGTGATGGTCTGCGTGCCGGGAGACCGCGACGTGAACGAGGTCAAGTTGAAGCGCTTCCTCGGCGCGAAGAACGTGGCGCTGGCCGACAACGGCGCCGTGCTCGCGGCGACCGGGGCGAACGCCGGCTTCGTCGGCCCCGTCGGACCGGCGGACGCGCAGATGCGCATCGTGGCCGACCTGTCGCTGAAGGGCGCGGCCGGGCGCATCGTCGGCGCGAACCGCGACGGCTTCCATCTCAAGAGCGTGAGCCTCGCGCGCGATACGCGCCTGGCCGACGCCGACTACGCCGATCTGACCATCGTCAAGGCCGGTGACGCCTGCCCGCATTGCGGCGGCGCGATGGAGATCAAGCGCGGCATAGAGGTCGGGCAGGTCTTCAAGCTCGGCACCAAGTATTCGGCGGCGTTCAACGCCGTTTACAAGAACGACAAGCTTGAAGAGAAGACGATGATCATGGGTTGCTACGGCGTGGGCGTCAGCCGCACCCTGCAGGCGATCATAGAGCAGAGCCACGACAAGGACGGCATCGTGTGGCCGTCGGCCGTCGCGCCCTACAGCGTGGTCGTGGAGCTTCTCGACCCGTCCGTGCCGGACGTCGCGAAGGTCGCCGAAGACATCGAGTTGGCGCTGGAGGCGAAGGGCATAGACGTGATCGTCGATGACCGCGAGGAGCGTCCCGGCGTCAAGTTCAAAGACGCCGACCTCATAGGTTTCCCGGTGCGCGTCGTCGTGGGCGCGAAGGGGTTGGCCGCCGGAGGCGTCGAAATCAAGCGGCGCGACGAGGCGAAGGACAAGACGCGCATCGTCGCGCCCGCCGCCGCCGCCGACACGGTCGCCGGCATCCTCTAGGGACGCTTGCGCACGGAACGGGCGCTTGTGCGCCATAGCGACGCAGGAGGAGAAGCCGTGACGATAAAGTGCCCCAAGTGCGGCGAGATATGCGAGAGCGAGACGGCTCCGGCCGTCGGTCGGCGCATACAGTGCCCGTTCTGCCTTGAGAAATACCCCTACGAGGAGTGGATGTCCGGCGACGGCGCGGCGGACGCCCCCGCCGCCGCGATGGTGAAGGAGATCCCCGGCCTCCCGCGAGATGCCGAAGCCGCCAACGCGGTGCCTCTGCCTGCGAACGTGCCCGCGCCGCCTCCTCCTGTCGAAAAGAAGCATGAAGCCCGCAAGGAGCCTTCTCCTCCGCCGTCGACCGCCGCGAAGGCCGCTTCTGCGCCGTCCGCCGGGCGCTCGGGCCACGAGACCGGCACCGGTGCGTGGCGGCGGCGTTTCGCCTACGTTCGCTACCGTCTGGCGCATTGGGCGCTGACCATCGCGCTTGTTGGCGCGGCCGCCTACGGCGTATGGTGGCTTTACGGCAAGATACGGGAGATGGAGCCGACCCCGCCGCCGCCCGTCGAAGTCGAAGAGCCGCAGCCCGAACCCGGTGAAGACGCCAGGCCCGACGGGCTGCTCGCCGCTGTGATGGATCTGCGCCGCGTCAGGCAGGAATACGAGACCGCCAGGAAACGTTTCTTCACCGACTGCGGCGTGGCCGACGACGTGAAGGGCTGGATAGCCGAGAACGGCGAAGCCTGGGTCGTATTCGACAGGCACAGCAGGTCGAGCGAGACGAACACCATCTATCATGCAAAGGCGGAGAATGGCGAAGTGTGCGCCGTCGCGGCCATGCACAGCGCCGAGACGCCGCCCGAAACCATCGCCGTCTCCGCGTTTCTCAAACGGCTCGAGAGCGAGCCGTGCGCCGTGGCCGTCGCGTCCGGCGAACTGCGCCTCTGCCCGAAAGGGCGCTACGCCATGCCGCCGCATGGCGGCGGCTTCTGCATAAAGCGCGCCAACCTCAACCGTTTCTACTACGGTCTGGGCGTGAACAACATAGGCCTCGCGCCCGTCGCGAAATACAAGGTTTCGTTGCAGACGCCGACCGACAAGGTTGCGGTCGCCGACGGAGCCGGCTATGCGGAAAACATCGAATGGCGGGAGATCGCGGCGAAGCTGGCCGTGCGCCGCAACATAGCGCGGGTGGACGACCCGCGCATAGACAAGGAGCTGCGCAGTTCCTGGCTGGTCGTCGATGACGGCGCTTCGGAAGCCGGCGACGCGCCGACGCCTTCCGACACGCCGGACGCGACCACGCCGCCCGAGCCGCCGATCATCAAGCCGACCGACGACGGCATCCGTCCCCGCAGACGCGAGCGCCACAGACGCAACGACTCCGCCGACACCGCCCGCGCTACCGTTTCCGGTCTCATGCTTTCGCTGGACAACCCCAAGTCCTCTTCGCATTCCGACAAATCGCGTGAATACGAAGGTTATGCTTCCTGGGAGGAGACCACCACGTGGAAACACTCCTACAAGGGCAAGGTGAGCGGCATTGCGCCGCGCGGCGTCCGCGTGCCTGTCAAGGTGGAGGCGCTGTTCGTCACCACCCCGATCGGCGGCGGCACCGCCAAAATGGAGATCCGCGAAACCCGCACCATCCTGGACGACTTCCTTGGTTCGGGCGAGGGCGGATCGCCCACTTCCCACAAGTTCGAGTTCGATGCGCCGGAGACGCAAGAGGTGCAACACAAAGAAAAGCACTGGGTGCACAACGGATGGCACCTCGAATCCCGGACCGAAGGCGAGCGCTACGCCGGCGTGATCCTGCGTCTATGGGTGGATGGCGAAATCAAGTCCGTCAAGACCAAGCCTTCCAACCGAAACTGGGAAAAAGCGGCTATGTCGCCCTCGTTTTCCCTTGATTAGCCATTCGGGACGCCTTAGGCGCCGCCATTTTCCTCAATGCGGAGGCCGAGGGCCTCGGCAGCCGCTCTATTAAAAGGTATTAAGAGGAAGGCTATTGGAGGAAGAGGGCGAGATTGGCGCAAGCCACGGCGTCGTAGAGCGCGTCGTGCCATGTGCGGTCTGGAATGGAAGGGGCGAGGTCGAAGAGGCTGCAAAGTTCGCCGAGAGCGTAGCTGGGGAGAGCATGGTAGCGCTTCTTTGCGATCTTGAGAGTGTCTATCCACGGGCCCCAGTTCGTGAGCGGGGCTATGCGGCGCAGTATCGTCCGCTCCGTGGCGATATTGTGCGCGACGAGCGTGGTGTCTAGGAGGTAAGGGGCGAATTCCTCCCAGAGGGACATGATTGGCTCGGCGTCAGGGGTCAGGGCGGTGCCGAAGAACCATTCGCGAGTATCGACGATGGCGCCGTCCCTGACGACGGCGATGCCGAGCTGCCATGGGTCGTTGTCGCCGCCGCCCTCGTAGCCGGTGGTTTCGAAGTCGAGCGCGGTGAAGTTCATTGCTTGGTGGCGCAGACAAGCCAGTGCGGCATCGGCGGCGGGACGGTCTGCGTTTCGGAAGGGGAGAAGCCCGCCTCGCGCATCCATCCCTTCAGCTCCTCGTCGGAGAACACCCAGCCGTTGGCAGTGGTGAGCGCCATGTTCAGGGCGAAGAGCGCGGAGAACTTCGGCGCGGTGTGCGACGAGTCGGTCATCATGTCGAGCACGAACAGGCGGCCGCCCCTTTTCAGTGCGCGGCGGGCGCGGCGCAGGATGTCGAGAATCTGCTCCGGAGACTCCTGGTGGAGCGCGCCGAAGATCGTCACGGCGTCGTATGCGTCCGGCTCGTATTCGTCCGCGTGGTAGTTGCCGTGCCGGCACTCTATCCTGTCGGAGAGTCCGAAGTGCGCGACGTATCCCTTCGCTTCGTCGGAGATGGCGGGCAGGTCGATCGTGACGCAGGAAAGCGCCTTGTTCGCCTGGCACATTAGTATGGCGTATGCGGCCGGGCCGCCGGCGAGGTCGAGGACTCTGCCTTCGAGGGCGCCGAGCATGGGGACGACCGAGCGGCCTATGCCCATTGCTCGCCCGAACATGGCGGCGGCGAAGGCTTTGGTGCGCCCGGCATCCTCGCCAAGGTGCGTCTCCGGGCGCTCTGCGGGCCTGCCGGTGCGCACGAAGTCCGCCAGCCTGCCCCACGCCGGATAGACGTCGCGGTTGTAGCGTATCGCTTTGGTGAGGTCTGCGCTTCCTCCTGGGACGAGCGCGGCGCG
This sequence comes from uncultured Verrucomicrobiota bacterium, assembly GCA_946615875.1. GTDB lineage: Bacteria > Verrucomicrobiota > Kiritimatiellia > RFP12 > UBA1067 > UBA1067. Next base: position 14,779 of record CAMOIK010000020.1, read on the forward strand.
GGAGGCGGGCGTGTTGCGGTATGCGCCGTCCGGCGTCTTTTCGAGCAGGCCTTCGGCCACGCAGGCGTCGGCGAGCAGACGGACCTGGCGCGGCGTCGCGTCCAGTTCGCCGCGTTCCACCTTCGCGAAGAGATCCGTGTCGATGGCGGCGAACAGCACGGCGCTGCCGTAGTAGGCGCTGGCCAGCTCCACTATTTCCTCTATCGTTTTCATAAGCGTCTCCTTGTTTGCTCTTCCGTCCATGCCGCATGCGGTCATATCGACGCTGCGACCGCGCACTGTCGGCCGTGGGTGCCTTTCACGACGCCGCGCCCGAAGAAGAAGAGCTCCGTCGGGTCGAACCCCGGTTTGTTGTGGATATCGACGTGGGCGGCGTAGTCGGGCGCTTCGGCGCGGCGCCGCCACCACTTGTATTCGCACCACGAGCCGCGCCTGGCCAGGAGGATGTCTCGAACGGGCGATTCCTCGTAAGCGCCGGTGGCGAGCAGTATGTCGCGCGCCTTCTCCTTCTTGTCGCCGACGAGCATGCACAGTTCATGGTCGCACACTGCGAAGGCGTGCGAGAGATGGAAGTCCGGGTAGGTCATGCCGCCGACTTCGCGCACCGCGAAAAGTCCGCGCTCGCGCAGCGTGACGTTCGGGCGGGCAGGCTCGGCGGAGACCGGGGCGATCTCGTAGTCGCCCGCCACGGAAAGTTCGCAGCCGCGCCTGTCGCACAGCCTTGCGAGGCGCTCGATCTGCCCGCGCAGCTCGGCGAACGCCGCCAGATCCTGCCGGGAGTCTGGTCCGTGTTTCTGTGCGGCGTAGTCGAGCGTGGGCAGGTAGAGGTATGCCTCGTCTATGTCGCGCTCGTCGGTCATCGCCTCGAAGAAATCGATGCATCTGCGGCCGATCTTCGGCGAGGCCAGCGGGCCCCAGTAGCGCCAGAGCGGGAAGGAGCCGAAGCGGCGCTCCAGCATCTTTGCCATTTCGCTAGGTTTGGTGTAGCAGGCCATTGCCATGCCGCCGCCGTGCTTGTGTATGGGCGCCGGAGAGAGGATCATTTCCACGTCCTCGCCGAACGACTGCTGGAGAAAGAACAGCCCCGTGGATTTCCCCCAGACCCTCCTGCCCTTGACGAGACGCGACGATTGCTCCCAGAACATCGGGCGGTTCAGGCTCTCGATCCACGTGCCGTTGCAGAGCATCCCGTGCTCCTGCGGAGCGAGCCCCGTGCGCAGCGTCGCCTGGGCGACGCACGTGACTGCGGGGAACACGCTCGGGCGCGGAGCGAACTCCAGACCGCAGAACCGCGTGGACCGGCGGCGTTCGAGAGTCTTCCATCCCAGGTTGGCTACGATGACGTTCAGTTTTTTCATGATGCCGACACCTCCGGGGCCAGCCGTTTCGCGGCGCGCAGCAGCAAGAGCAGCGCCGCGCCGGCGACGAGGAACGGTTTGACCGGAAACGCGAGAAGGGCGGCCAGCTGCAGATAGATCGTCGCGCCGACGAGAAACCCCACGCGGCGCTTCTTCGCAGGGTCGCCTTCCTCGCCTTCGGAATATTTCGTGACGGCGGCGATGTAAATCGTCCAGACCAGCGCGAGCGCGCCAAGCCGCCATCCGACGAGATTCCATCCCGCGACGGCGGCGCCGCCGCAGAGGACGTTGCAGCCCCTGCACAGTCCCATGACGACCGGCTGTTTCGTTCTGTTGTAGATCGCGCAGAATGCCACGAGCGCCGCCGCGACCAGCCACCAAATCTTCGGCAGGGAACCGGCCGCGCCGCACGCGACGGCGGCGCATATGCAGAGCACGGCGGCGGTCTTCGCGGCGCCGAGAGCGATTTCGCCGTCGGGGATGGGTCGGCCCTTGTCGGTCGCCGTGCCGACGATGTCGTTGTCGGCCAGCCCGAACATATAGATTGGCACGGCGGCGGCCGCCGCCCACGCGGCCTTGGAAAGCAGCGAGGGGGAGGCGACGACGCCGGGAACGGCGCAGACCGCCGCAGCACCGGCCAGCACGTCCCCCGGAACGGTCGGGAGATTGATCACCCTGAAAAACCTGGCCCACCTCTTGAACATGGTAGGTATTATACCATATTTCGGCGCCGCCGGTCAAAGGCCTTGGAGTTTACCCATTTTTGGCACGGCTCGATAGGCGGGCGAAAAAAGCGCGGCAACCGCCCGCCGTTT
>CAMOIK010000021.1 GCA_946615875.1 uncultured Verrucomicrobiota bacterium
ACGCGCCGTGCAGATACGTCAAGAAATGCCATTCGCCCGTTCTTTCGGCCTCCACCAAGAGCGGCGCGGGGCTTGGCGGACTCATCGGCGGACTCATCACCGGCGGCATAATCGGCGCATTGATAGGCGGCGCGCTGGGAGGCGTCGCGGGCAACGACGAAGCCGCCGACTCCCTCTACCAGTGTTCCGGCGGAGCCAAGGACGATGTTTACGTGCTCGTGCGCGACTTCCTGAAGGACGGCACCGTCCGAGACCAGTCTTCGCTCTCCTACGCCACGCTGCCGAGCGCCATCGCCACGAAGGGCGGGCTCTTCTACCAGATAGTCGATGAAACGAACGCTCCCGCCGTCTTCCTTTCGTCCGACGCCAGCCTCGTGCACACCTTCTGGAACCGCGACAAGGATGTGCGCGTCATAGCCGACTATCTTGAGCATGGCGACAGCGACTCCACGTCGCAGAAGATCGGCGTGGAGCTGGCCTTCGGCACGCTGCCCGCCGGCGCATACGACCTCACCGCGAGGGCGTCGCAAACCACGCCGGCGTTCACGTCCGATCCGATCGAGGTGGTCGGCGGCCGCATAACCGTGGCGCGGCTTCGCTGCGACGGCGCAGTCATCTTGCCGGGGATGCCGCAGGTGGAGCCGCCGCAAGAAGAGCCGACGACGCCAGAACCGCCGCAGGAGACGCCATCTAAACCGGAGACGCCGTCGGAACCGGAGACGCCGTCGGAGCCGGTCACGCCCGACGCGCCCTCCCTCTATTCAGCCGTGACAGGCGCCCCCAACCTGTCTGCGGCGGCTGTCTGGAGCGGATGGCTGGTCAAAGACGGCAAGGTGATGGGCGCCATACAGGTCAAGACGTCCAAGGCCAACCTGCGCACCGGCGACGCCACCGTGAAGGCGACCATCGCACTCGCCGGAGAAAAGAAGAAGTCGCTCAAGCTGCCGTCGCTGAACGCCGGACGCTCGTCCTTCGTCACCGGCGACAAATCCGTTTCGCTCGTCTTCGGCGACACCGCCCTGGCGGGGAGTTGCGACGGCTGCACCATAATCGGCGCCCTCCAGCCCGCCAGCAAGGCGGCCACCCCGCAACTGGCGGAACAGGCCAGGCGGCTGGGCAGCCTGCCGACGGGGCCGGTCGGCCTGGCGTGGAGCGGCGGCGCGGTCTCCGTCACGTTCAAGGCGCGCGGCAAAGTAGCAGTGTCGGGGGCGCTGGCCGACGGCACCAAGATATCCGCCACGTCGCAGGTGGCAGTGGGCGATGACTGGTGCGCAGTGCCGATTTGCTGGTCGAAGAAAGGACGCAGCTTCACCGCAATCCTCTGGCTCGACATCGCAGACGCTTCCGCCGCGCCGATGGCGGAGGGGTTGGACGGCGCTACCGTCGGCAGGGTGGTCGCGCCGCCGCAGGAGCTGGAATTCTCCCTGACAGGAACTTTCGACATCGATGGACTCGACGAAACGCTGCTGCCGGTCGGATTCGGCTTCTCCGGCGGCGGCAAATGGCAATTCAAGGCCGCCGACACCGTGAGGCTCGACCAGGCCACGCTGCGCCCGTTCATCGCAAAATCCAACGGCAACCCGAGCGCGCTGCGCCTCTCGTTCAACGCCAGGACCGGCGCGGTGAAGGGAAGCTTCAAGGCTTACGCCGTCCAGAACGGACGCCTGAAAAAACTCAAGGCTTCGGTCTTCGGCGTCATGACCGGGAAACGCGGAGCAGGCTTCGCCGCCATGCGCGGCGTCCCGCCGCGCCCCTTCACCATAAAGTGACGGCTCGGACGGACGCCGCGCACATCGACGCGGGCGTATTAAAGGAGAAAAGGGGCGCGGCACAAGCCGCGCCCCTCTCGCTGCCGCAGGCAAACAGCCCGCTTGCTTGTTAGAAGTAGTAGCGGAGCATGAGCGAAGGCAGGTGGGAGAAGCCGTTGCGCGTGGACCACCTGTAGCGCTTCTCTTCGCCTTCGGGCGTCTTGACCTTGATGATGCGATCGTCGTTGTTCATGCGGATGAACGTGTAGCCGAAGTCGAGGAAGAGATTGTCCGTGAGCTTGAAGCCAAGACCCGTCGAGATGATGTGCCTGTCGCCGGCGGGAATCATCGTCGTCCCGTTGTGCTTGGAGGAGGGGTCCATGTCGTAGGCGTAGCCGCCGCGCACGGCCAGCCAGTCGAAGAGATCGTATTCCATGCCCACGCCGAAACGCCATACGTCGTTCCACTTCAGCGGCTGGCGGTAGCCGTATTCGCGGATGCGGAAGTTGATGGTATCGACGCTGGACCATTCCGTCCACGTCACGCTGGCGCCGACGCGGTAGCGCGGCGTCACGTTCCAGTTCACGCCGCCGACGATGCTGCGCGGCAGCTTCAGGTGCGCGCTGGCCCCGCGATGCACGCGGACCTTCTCGTTGACGTCGCTGCTCACGGTGATGTCGCGTCCGGGAATGTATGTGTCGCCGGCGTACATCCCGAGCGTGCCCGTCGCCGTCCCGCTCACGTTGCCGTCGAGATCGAAGTTGCCGCGGATGTGGTGCTTGATCTGCGAGCGATAGACAAGGCCGAACGACACGTCCTCGGTGGGCTTCAGTGTGGTCGCGGCCAGCCAGCCCACGCCCCAGTCCTCGCCCTTCAGCTTGGAGTGCAGGTGGTAGGCGTCGGGCGCTGACACGGTTCCCTTCGCGTGCACGCCGGGCGCGACGACCTTATCGACGTCGTTGTAGAGCGTGTCGCCGTGGTACGGGAGCTTGCGGTTCTCGAACTGTATCCAGCTGAAACGCGGACCCGCCGCCACGCTCCACCAGTCGGTGATCTTGTAGGAAAGCGTGGGGCTCAGCGTCACCTGGCGCATGGTGGTCTTCTGCGTGTCGCCGGCCAGATCCCAGTTCTGCCCGTAGTGGGTGCCAAGACCGTATTCCGTGTAGCTGCCGAAGCCGAGCGCGAAATCGAATGGCAACGGGATGGTCAGATAGAACGTCGGGACGAGGAACCAGTTAGTGTGCATCCTCGTCTGCGACCTGTGATCGACCGTGTGGTCGCAATAGGGATAGATCGCGGTGACGCCCGCCGACACCTGGATGTTTGTCGCAAATGCGTTGTTCGCAGGGTTGTAGTAGTTCGACGAGGCGTCGCCCGTCTCGCCAACCACGGCGCCACCCATCGCGTTGCCGCGGGCTGATGCCTCGTATATGCCGAATCCCGCGCCCATCGCGCCCGTCGCAGACACCGTAATCAGTGCCGCCGCCATCAGTTTCTTCATCGTTTTGCTTCCTGTTTATGTCTCGCCTTGACACTTCTTTCTGTTGTGTCAAAAGCGGCGCATATGATACCATAATGCGCGGCTCGGCGCAATGGGGTATTTTACATTTTTTCAAATAGTGTCAAACGCGCTCTTTTCGCGGCTCTCAGGCCTCGGCATCGCCCTTCCGCCCCCATGTGGCGGGTTCGTGACGCCATGCCGCATGGCGTCGGAGTCTGGCGGCGCGCTATAGCTCCTGATAAAGGGTAAGAGCCATGTATACTGCGAACGCGAAGATCCACAGCAGCCCCTGCCAACGCACTATCAGGCCGCTTTCGCGAGGATTACGGCGGTTTACACCGAATATCGCGATAGAAAGCGTGGCGCCGGCGAGGAGCGGCAGGTCGCGCAGCGTCACGAAGCGCGAAAAGTCGATTGCTGGCGAAATGGAGCACGCCAGCCCTACTACGGCGAGCGTATTGAAGAGGTTGGAGCCGATGATGTTGCCCAGCACGAGCTCCGCCTCGTTGCGGCGGGCGGCGGCTATAGCCGATGCCAGTTCCGGTATGCTGGTGCCCACGGCGACGATGGTGAGGCCAATCATGAGTTCGCCGACGCCCAGTGCGCGGGCGACATCCACCGCCCCCCATACCAAGAAATGGCTCGCAGCCACCATCACGCCGAGGCCGACGATCGTCCAGAGGATCGAAGCGGCGAGGAATATGTCGCAGCCGCCATCGCTCTCCTGCGCGGACGACTTGTCGTATCGACAGTATAGCGGCAGCACCACCGCAAAAATGCCAAGCAGCGCCAGCGCGTCGGCGCGAGACAGGACGCCATCGCGCAGCATGAACCACGAAAGCAGCGTGATGGCCATGAGCAGCGGCACGGCCGCAAACGATATGGAGGGCTTGACGACGAGCGGCCTGATGAGCGCGGACACGCCGAGAATGCCGATGATGTTGAAAACGCAACTGCCGTATGCATTGCCCAACGACAGGTTGCTGTGGCCGCTCACGCCCGAGAATGTGCTTACGAGCAATTCGGGCGCGCTCGTGCCGAAGCCCACCACAACCATGCCGACCACAAACGCCGATATGCCGAGCCGCCGCGCCAGCGCCGCCGCGCCAGCCACGAAACGGTCGGAGCTCCACGCGAGCGCCGCCAGGCCTGCCAAGATGAAAAAGCACGAAAGCCAAATAGGAATGTCGGTGTACATAGCGATGGGAAAATGATGAATGAAGAAAGAAGAATGTTTGTTGTCGGCCTTATCCCGCACTCATTCTCTCTAGCCTCTCAAACCTTTCACGCCTCCCGGACCTACCTTCTCCACGTGGTCTTGTAGATGGTGGCCTTCTGAGGACGCTGGCCGTAACCGTAGGAAGGACGCTGCTGGCCGCCGCCGAAAGAAGGCTGCGCATAGTCCATGACGCGGCGGACATCGACGAGTCCGCGCGGTATTTCGCGCAGGAACCTGGAGGGCTCCACAGGGAATTCGCCGCCTTCCGGAGCACGGCGCACCATGGGCGACATGAGCGAAAGGCGGTCCTTCGCGCGTGTCACGACCACGTAGAACAACCTCCTCTCCTCGTCGTCCCGCCCGTCCTCGGCGGCCTTCGCGCTCGGGAACATTCCTTCGCAGAGCCACGGCACGATGACTATCGGCCACTCCATGCCTTTCGCCTGGTGGATGGTCGAGAGGGTCACGCGATCCTGCGCGGGGTCGTTCTTCCGAAGGTCGAGATTGGTCATGAGAGCGATGTTGGCGAGGTAGTCGTCGAGCGACCGGTCCTCGTCGGCCAGATCGTTGGCTAGTTCGCGCACGTCGGCGAGGCGCTCCTCCGCCTCCTCCCCTTCCCACTCGCGGCTGACATAGCCCGAATAGAACGCCTCCAGGAAATCTACCACCAGCATGCCGCGTTCGTTGCGCTCCAACCGCTCGGCGGCCAGAGAGAAGGCGCGCTCGATGGCGGGCCACAGCGGCCTCGCCTTGGCGCCAAGCAATTTGCCGAACGCGGCGCGATCCTCTTCGCGCGTGGGGTCGAACACCCTGCCGAGCCGCTCCCACATCTTCCGCGCGCCGGTCTCGCCCACGCCCGGCAGCAGCATGGCGAAGCGAAGGAAGGAAAGTTCGCTGCGCGGCGAGGCGATGATGCGCAGATAGGCCAGCACGTCCTTGACGTGTTCCTTCTCGAAAAAGCCCACTCCGCTCGTGAGCCTGTAGGGAATGCCGGCCATGTTCACGGCCTTTTCAATGTCGATGCAGTGGAAATGCGAGCGGTACAGGATTGCGATGTCGCTGTTGCGGTAGCCCTCGGCCCGCATTTCCCTGACGATCTTCACCGCTTCCTGCGCCTGCGCCTTGCCGTTGTATATGCGGTAGATGCGCGGCAGCTCGCCGCGCCCCTGTCTGGTGGGGCGCAACTGCTTCTCGAACTGTCCTAGGGCGTCGCGCATTACGGTGTTCGCCACCGCCAGCACCTGCGGGACGCTGCGGTAGTTGCGCTCCAGCTTGACGATGCGGCAGCCGTCCCAGCGGTTCGGGAACTCCATTATGTTCTCTATCTGCGCGCCGCGCCACGTGTATATGCACTGGAAGTCGTCGCCCACCGCCATTATATTGCGGTGCCCGGCGGCGATGATGTCGGTGAACTCCGCCTGCAAGCCGTTAGTGTCCTGGTATTCGTCGACGAGGACGTGGAGGAACTTCTCCTGCACCATCTGCCGTATGTGCTCCTTCTCCTTGACAAGGCGCAGTCCGTTCACGAGAAGATCGTCGAAATCCATGGAGCCGAGTTCCTGCTTGCGCGCCTCGTATTTCCTGGCCACATTGACGATGTCCTCGGGCGCGAAGCCGGCCGCCTTCGTCAGCCAGCGCGCCGCCACCGTCTCGACGGGCAGCTGCTCGTTCGCCGCCTCGGAAATCATCTTCGCGACCACCTCCTTCTTCGGGAAATCCTTCGGGTTGGCGGTCGTCGTCTTTATGATGTCCGCGAGCAGCTTGCGCTGGTCCTCCTCGTCAAGTATCTGGAAGCCCGGTGCGTAACCGAGAGCCGACCCCCAACGGCGCAGGAAGCGAGCGCATATGGAATGGAACGTACCGCTCCATATCATGGCGACGTCCGGGCCGACCACCTGGCCTGCGCGCTCGATCATCTCTCGTGCGGCGCGGTTCGTGAAGGTGAGCAGAAGTATGCGGTCCGGGGCGACGCCCTTCTCCGCAAGGTAGGCGACGCGATGGACCAGGGTGCGGGTCTTGCCCGTGCCGGCGGCGGCCAGCACGAGCAACGGGCCGTCGCCGGCGGTGGCCGCCGCGAACTGTTCCGGGTTCAGCAGTTTCGAGAAATCGGTCATGGAACATGCGGCCTCGGGGATCTGGTTCCGGTTTCCGCGGCCGTCGGGCGCTTGCCCCCCTGCCCGCGGCTCCTGGAACCGATCCCCCGGCACCCGGACATGTCAGTCTGCTCCGAGGCAGACGCCGTTCTTCAGGATGTCTGCGGTGTCAAGAGCGTAGGCCGGGTCGATTTCGACGGGGAGCGCGGGATCGACGGTCACGCCTGCGGCGGCGAGCCAGCGGCGCCACTTGGCCTGCATGTCCGCCTTGCAAGTGGCCGGGGAGTCCGTGCCCTCCGCGTTCTTCACGGGCGAGAATTCCTCCGCCTGGTCGAACGCCAGGAAGGCGGCCTTCTTCGCGTTCGGCAGAATGTCGAAGATGAACTTCTCGAACTTGTAGCCGTTCGGCTCGGACGGCTTGACGACCGCGCCCTTGGCATCGACGCACGGTATCTTCTTGAAGGCGAGGTGGAGCGGCATCGCCTTGGACGCCTCCGCCTCCAGGAAGGCGCGGTCGAAGACGTGAATGGCGGGCGAACCGTAGAGGAAATACAGTCTGCCGTTCTTGTCGCGCCGTTCGCACTGCTCCTTCGTCATTTCGGTGTATTCGACCATTCGGTGAGTGTCGCCGAAGCGCATGGGCATGCCCACCTTCTCGTACGGGTCGCGCTTGGCGCAGAGTTTGAGAGAGTATTCGCTGCCCTCGGCCACGTGGTAGCCGATGAACGCGGGATCGGCGATTTCGACAAGCGGGTTGTCCACCTGGAAGAAGAAGACCGACTTGACGCCGCGCTTCTTCATGTCGGCGAGCGCACCGGAGCGCTTGAGCGCCGCGAGCAGTCCGCCGTGCCCGTCCGGGCTCATGAAGATGTGACCCGGGCGGTCGAGGATGATCCTGCCGTCCTTGGTCATTCCCGGCCACATGCCCTGGGTGAAGAAGAACACGTCTTCCTTCGGGAGGCCGAAGTAGCCGTTTGCCTCGAAACAGGCCTTCGTGGCGGCGTCGTTCGCTTCGCTGGTCATTATGTAGAACGGTATCGAGCGCCCGTAGCGCAGCGACCGCGCCAGTATCTTGCGCGCGTGGAAGTAGAAGAGCGGGGCGTTCGTGATCGGCCCGATTTCGTAGCAGCCCTTCGGGCCGTCGTAGCCAAGGCGGCTGCCTTGTCCGCCTGCCACGAGCAGCGCGGCCACGCGGCCGGCGCGCAGTTCCTTCTCGCCGGCCTCGACGGCGGCCTTCAGCGCCTTGCCCTTCAGGACGGCGACCTTCGGAGCCTTCCCCTTGGAGCTGTCCGGCACCTGGGCGCCGTCGCGGAGGGTCTTGACGCACTGCGCGATGTTCTTCGGCTCGATGGTGGCGATCTGCGCCAGGAGGCTGTCGCGGTCCTTCTTGCCGAGCCTCTTCCAATATGCCAGCACGTGCGCCTGTCCGCACTTGGCCAGCAATTTCGTCGCTTCTTCGTATGTCATGTTTTTTCCTTTCTGTGGTCTAGAGCGTGGCTCTGAAGTGCTCGATCGTCCTTTCCAGTCCGTCGGCCAGCGGGACGCGCGGCTGCCAGCCGAGCAGTTCCTTCGCCAGCGTTATGTCAGGGCGGCGGCGCTTAGGGTCGTCGCCGGGCAGAGGTTTCGTCGCGAGGCGCGAATTGGAGCCGACTTTCGCAAGCACCATCTCGGCCAGCTCGCGCACGGTGTATTCGCCCGGATTGCCGACGTTCAGCACCGGCGCGCCGAGCGCGTGCCTGGCGAAGAACCCGCGCACGACCGCCTCGTCCAGCGACATGTAGCGCCGCATTGCCTCGATCAGATCGTCGCAATACTGGAACGAGCGCGTCTGCGAGCCGTCGCCGTATATCGTGACGTCGTCGCCGCGCAGCGCCTGGACGATGAAATTCGACACCACCCTGCCGTCGTCGCGGTGCATTCGCGGCCCGTAGGTGTTGAATATGCGAACCATTCTCGCGTCGATGCCGAACTCGCGGATGTTGTCCGCCACGAGCGTTTCGGCCACACGCTTGCCCTCGTCGTAGCAACTGCGCACGCCGATGGTATTGACGTTGCCCCACTGGTGTTCTTCCTGCGGATGCACCAACGGATCGCCGTAGATTTCGCTGGTGGAGGCGTGCAGCAGGCGCGCGCCCGTCGCCTTCGCCAGCTCGAGGCAGAACAGGACGCCCTTGATAGACGTCATGAGCGTCTTCAACGGCGTCGCCTGGTAGTGCACGGGACTCGCAGGACACGCCAAGTTGTATATCTCGTCAATCCGGCCCCCGCCCTGAGGCGGAACGAGGCGAGGATCGCCCGGCGACAGATCGCAGACGTCGGCTTCGACGAAAAAGAACTCCGGGTTGTCGGCGAACGCCTCCATGTTGCGGCGGGAGCCGGTATAGAGGTTGTCGACGGCGACCACGCGCAGTCCGTCGGCGAGCAGCCTCTCGCAGAGATGGCTGCCCAGGAAACCGGCACCGCCTGTGACGAGCGCCGTCTTCATCAGGCGTCCTGTATCCTCGCGTTGGCTGCCGCCACCTTCTCGGCGAGCTCGCGCTTGTGCTCCCGGAACTTCTCGCGCAGCGCCGCGTCGGCGGTGCCGAGTATCTGGACGGCCAGCAGCGCCGCGTTCACCGGGCCTGCGCTTCCCAGCGCCACGGTGGCCACGGGGACGCCGCCGGGCATCTGCACAGTGGCGTAGAGCGCGTCAAGTCCGTTCAGCGCGCCGCCTGCGACCGGGATGCCGATTACCGGCAGCACCGTTCCGGCGGCCAGCACTCCGCCAAGGTGTGCGGCGCCGCCGGCCGCCGCGATGATCACCTTGATGCCACGCCCCTCGGCCGTCCGCGAATACTCCAGCGCCGCGTCGGGCGTGCGGTGCGCCGAGATCACGCGCTTCTCGTACGCCACGCCGAACTTGTCCAGCGTCTGGCACGCCTTCTGCACGAGCGGCCAGTCGCTGTCGCTGCCCATCACTATTCCCACTTTAGGTTCTTCCATGCTGCTTCCCTCCGGTCGGCGCATATTATACCATATTTTCCCCGCCCTGTGCGGTGCCGCACGGGGCGGGGAAAATATGGTATAATATGCGGCAATGAAAGGGCTAAAGAGAATTGCAGTGCTGATGGGAGGCACCTCGAACGAGCGGGAGATTTCGCTCGACAGCGGCCGAAACGTGGCAGAGGCGCTGAAAAGCCTCGGAAAATACGAAGTAATCCCAGTCGTTCTGGACAACGACAGCCTGGACGCGATGCCTGACGGCGTGGACGCCGCATACATAGCGCTGCACGGCGGCTGGGGGGAGTCCGGCGGAGTGCAGCAGGCGCTGAACGCGCGCCGCATCCCATACACCGGCCCCGGGGCGGAGGCGTCGCGCATCGCCATGGACAAGGTGAAGACGAAGCTAGTGCTGGAGATGAAGGGAATCCCCACCGCCCGCTGGTCGCTCGCGTCGCCTGGCGCCACCGCTTCGCCACTGCCGCTGCCGGTGGTGGTGAAGCCGCCGTGCGACGGCTCGTCCGTGGGGATAAGCAAGGTTTCCCAGCCCGAAGAATGGGCTGGCGCGCTGGAGGCCGCCCTCGCGGCGCAAGGGGGCGGTGGCGAAGTGCTGGTGGAGGAATTCATACCGGGCCGCGAGATGACGGTCGGCGTGATCGCCGGCGCGGCGACGCCCGTCATTGAGATTGTCGCCAAGGGCGGCTGGTACGGCTACGACGAAAAATACAGGTCCGACGAGACGCGCTACCCGTTCCTCGACGAAGAAAAGGAGAAGGAGCTTTCCGACCGCCTCAAGGCCCTGGCCGTGGATGCCTGCGAAGCTTTGCACTGCCGCGGGGTGGCGCGCGTCGATTTCCGCGTTTCGCCGCTTGGCCGGTGCTACGTGCTGGAGCTCAACACTTCGCCGGGCTTCACCGCCCATTCGCTGGTCCCCAAGGCCACCGCGAAACAAGGAATGTCGCTCGCCGCGACGTGCGACCTGATCCTCGGCAACGCGATGTACGACGGGCAGAAATGAAGCGCAACAAGAAAAGACGGTCGCTGCTGCACTCCGCCATGCGGCGCAAGACGAACAGGCCGGACGACGGCGCGATGGGCAAAATCGTCCTCGGCGTTCTCGTCGCCGTAGCCGCCGTGGCCCTGACCGTCGGGGCGGTGGCGTGCTTCCGCGCGATGCGCGCCAGATGGCTGGAACAGTGCGTGGTGACCGATCCCGGCAGCCAGGTCGAAGTGACTACGGGCAGCCACGTCAAGCGCAACGTGATCATGGAGGGGTTCGGGCTGAGGGAAGGCGCGAACCTGGCGCAGATCGACTTCGCCGCAAGGCGCGAAGAGTTGATGCGCAAGGTGCCAAACATCCGTTCGCTCACCGTCACGCGCCGCCTGCCGAACCACATCGAGATTTCCGTCGCGGAGCGCGAACCGCTCGCGAAGATGGAGGTCAAGGGCGCGAAGACGCAGTCGGGCCTGGTGGTGGACTCCGACGGCGTCGTGTTCAGGCGGCGCGGCGGCGCGGTCGATCTGCTGCCGAAGATCGTCGAGGCGCGGCAGCCAGGCACGCAGCCAGGAAAGACCCTCGAGGGCATGGCCCGCTCCGCGCTGGATCTCGTGGCGCTCTGCCGCGAGGAGGATTTCGCGGGCTTCAGCGTCATAGCGGTGGACGTCTCGCACCAAGACTACCTGCTGGCGATCCTCGGCAACTATCAACGGGCGGAAATCGCGTGGGAAGGAATGGAAAGCCCTGACGCCGCAAGCCGCGCGAACATGCGCGAGCGCGTCGCGGCCCTCCGCCATTGCGTGCTCTCCGGCGTCGGGGCGCGCGGAAAAATCTGGAACGCCACGCAGCCAGGCCACATAACGGTCGATACCAAGGAGCCAATACCATGACAAACATCTACGCCGCGCTGGAGATCGGCACCTCGCGGACCGTCCTGGCCGTCGGCGAGGCGCAGTCTGGCCAGCGCCTGAGAGTGACAAGCCACGCCGAAATCGCATCGGCCGGCGTGCGGAAGAGCCAGATCTTCAATATCGCCATGTCCTCGCAGTCCGTAAAGAGCGTGTTGAAGGAGATAGAGCGCAACCAGTTGGAGAAAGGGACGGTCATAAACATCGAGAACGCCTTCCTCGTCGTCAGCGGCCAGCACGTCAAGGCGGACCGCTTCCAGGGCTCCGCGCAGATCGCACGGCGCAAAGTGAGCGCGGAAGACATGGAAGAGGCGGCGCGCAACGCACGCGCCATGCCGCTGCCGAGAGACCGCGAACTGCTCGACATCATCGAAGGCAACTACTCCGTGGACGGCTATGGCGGCACCACCACGCCCGAAGGCATCTCCGGTCAGATAATCCGCCTCGACACCATACACGTCCACGCCGAGGCAAACAGGATAAACGACGCGCGCACTGCGGCGGGCGAAGCCCATCTCGAACTGCGAGAGCCGCTTTTCGCGGCAACCTGCGCGGCAGACGCCGTCCTGTCGGACGCCGAGCGGCGCGACGGCTCGCTCGTGCTCGACCTCGGAGGCGGATGCACGGGCTACGCGCTGTATGCGGATGGCGGACTGGCCGCCACCGGCGTGATCGGGGTGGGCGGCAACCATGTGACGAACGACATCGCCTGCGCTTTCCAGGCGACGCAGGCGCAGGCCGAGGAACTCAAGGTCGCTGAAGCCTCGGCCATCGTCGGCGCCGACCCCGATGCGGCGCCGCGCATACAGATACCAGGCTCGTCTCCGCTGATGGAGCAGCGCACCATCTCGCGCCACGCGCTCGACACCGTGGTGAACGCCAGATGCCGTGAACTGCTCGCCATCATCCGCGAGACAGTGGAGGAGGCCGGCCTGCTGCACCGTCTCCACGCCGGCGTGGTCCTGACCGGCGGCGGCGCCGCGCTGCGCGGCTTCGCAGACCTGGCGCGACGCGAACTCGGCGCGGACGCCCGGCTCGGCTTCCCCTCCCAAGTGGACGGACTGGAGGACGCGGCATTCCCGCCTTCCTTCGCCGCGATAGCAGGCGCGCTCATGTATGCGCACAGGAACTACGAAGAGAAGAGCCTGTTCCAGACGATCTTCGGAGGCTTCAGGAAATGAAACGCGATTCCACAATGCTCTTGATAGGCGTCGGCGGCGCCGGCTGCACCATGGTGCGCGGCATACTCTCGCGCTTCGGCGGCGAGCTGCGCCACCTGCTGGTCGATACCGACGCCGCATCCGGCGACGACGGCCAGCCGGAATTCCTGCTGCTCGGCGCGGAGCGCCTGTCGGGACGCGGCACTGGCGGCGAGATCGTCTCGGCGCGGCTGGCCGCCGAGGACTCCGCCTCGAAGCTCGACGAGTTCCTGGCCGGAGTCCGCCTGGCGGTGGTGGTGGCCGGGCTGGGCGGCGGCACCGGGAGCGGGGCCACGCTGGAAATCGTCAAACATCTCGCCACGCACGGCATCGTCAGCATAGTGATGGCCACGACGCCGTTCGCGTTCGAGGGGGAGGGGCGGCACCGCAACTCCCGCGGCGTCGCCGCGATGATTTCAGACGCCGCAAACGCCACGATCCTCGTGCCGCTCGACCACCTCGCCGGCGGATGCGACGAGATGGCGGCCGCCATGCGCGTCGGCCTGGACACGCTCGCCGCCGCCGCGACCATGTTCTGGAGGCTCGTCGAGACGCCCGGCTACATCCGCCTTGACGCCGAGCGCCTGCGCCGCATGGTGCAGAGCGCGGGACGAGGGCGCTTCGCCACCGTCTGCACCGGCGGGCCGGGACGGGCCGAACGCGCCGTCGAAGAACTTGTGCGCTCGCCCACGCTCGCCGACGGCACGAACCAAGTGCGCTCCATTATCTGCGGCGTGCTGGCGGGCGACGACCTGCGGCTCGCGGAGATAGGCACGGTCGCGGACGGGCTGAAAACGGCGTTCGGCGGCGGCAAGTGCGATTTCGAGCTGGCCACGGTGAACGACGAGCAGACCTTCCGGGGAAAGCTTTGCGTCGTCGCGCTCATGTTCGAGGCGCCGGCCCAGCAGCAGACGCAGGAGAAAGAAGGTTCGCGCTCGACGCGCAAGCGGAAAGCCGCGGAAGACCGGAGGCGCGCGCTCATCCCCAATTCCCCGTTCTCCAACTCCGCACCGACAATCTGGAACGACGAAGACCTCGACGTTCCCACATACCTGCGCCAGAACATCACCTTGGAATTCTGACCTTGACGGAATGAAACAGCCGGCCATGCACCGCGACGGCCATGTGAGGGTTCTGCCCGTCCACGTGGCGAACAAGATCGCCGCCGGCGAAGTCGTCGAGCGCCCGGCCTCCGTCGTCAAGGAACTAGTGGAAAACTCCATTGACGCCGGAGCCAAGACGATACGCATCGCCATCTCGCAGGGCGGGCGCAAGCTCGTCAGCGTCCAGGACGACGGATGCGGCATGACACGCGACGACGCGGTGCTTTCGCTGGAGCGCCAGGCCACTTCGAAGATACTGGACGTGGACGACATCGAGCAGATCGACACGCTTGGCTTCAGAGGCGAAGCCATACCGTCCATCGCGTCGGTCTCGCGCTTCTCCATCACGACGCGGCGACGCGACGCGGAAGAAGGGACCCGCGTAGAGGTGGAGGCCGGCGCGCTGGCGAGCGTGCGCGCGGCGGGATGCCCTCCCGGGACGCTTGTCGAAGTGCGAGACCTCTTCTGCAACGTGCCGGCGCGCCGCAAGTTCATGCGCACTGCGGCGACGGAAGAGGGGCACGTGCGGCACATATTCACGGTGAACGCGCTCGCCCACCCCGGAATCGCGTTCTCGCTCGTGGTGGACGGGCGCGAAGCATACCGCCTGGCCGCCGCGCGCTCTCCGTACGACAGGGTGAGGGAACTCTTCGGCGCGGAGTTCGCGGAATGCCTGCTGCCCGTGGAATCGATCGGAGAGAAGGCGTCGGTGACAGGCTTCGTGGAACGCCCCAACCGACAGTTCCCGACGCGCCGCGAGCAGTACGTCTTCGTGAACGGACGCCCGGCCACGGCGCCGTCCATCGCATACGCTCTGCGCGAGGCTTACCCCAGGCGCGACGGCGATCCCAAGCCGGCCGTCGTCCTCTTCATATCCGTGCCGCCGAGAGACGTCGATGTGAACGTGCATCCCACCAAGCACGAGGTGCGCTTCCGCGACAACCTAGCCGTTCGCCAAGCCATAATGAACGCGCTTGGGGCTTTGAGCCAGGAATCGAGGACAGAGAACGGAGGAATCGACGGCCACGACGCCCCGTCGGCGGTCTCCGCGCCTACGCCCTCGATTCTCCCGCAACCGGCGCCCCGCAATCCCCAGCCATCTCAGCCCGGCCAACACGTTCAGCCGGCCCAATCGCCCCAACCCGCTACGCCCTCGCCTCTCGGCGCGCCACCGCGTCTGCCCGTAGAGCAGCCGCTACCGCTGGCCGTCCCGGCCGGAGACAGGGCAAAACCATGGACTTGGTTCAGATTCCTTGCCGTGACGGAACCGGGCTACGTGCTGCTGGAGACGGATTCCGGCATCGTCACGCTCAATCCAAAGGCGGCAATGGAGCGCATCGCATTCGAGCGACTCTCCGCCCGCGACGACATTCCGCAGTCGCAGCCTCTTCTGTTGCCAGACACCGTGACGCTCCCGCCCGCCGCCGCGCACCGCATCGCCTCGTCGCTCGACGCCATGCGGGCCATCGGATTCCACATCGAGCCGTTCGGACAGGGCACGTTCAAGATCGACGCCGTGCCGCAGATCATAGGCGACATTCCGCCGGCCGACATCATCGCCACGATCGCCGACGCCCTCGCCCACCCGGCCGACTCGGCCAGACCTGACGGAAAATGGCGCGACGACATCATCGCAAAGTCCGTCGCCCGCTCGTGCGCCGTCGCCGCGCCGGCGCTGGACGAGCGCGCCGCGACGAATCTCGTCCATCAGCTCGTCGCCTGCAGAATGCCCTACGTCTCGCCAAACGGCAAGAGCGTCATGATCTTCACCTCCACCCGCGAGCTCGACCGCAAATTCGGCAAGGCCTGACCCGCCGGCAGAGGAGTTTCGGCTTTCCCTGTCCCGGCGCTTTGTAGCATTGCGAGGCAGGGTAGCAAAGGCCGAGCGTCGGCGCGTATAGCTCCACCGTGCCGAGGAACTGATGCGCTCTCTGTCTCTCTGCCTCTGCGTGAGACTTCCCCCTTAGCTAACCAGTGCCTGTCCCCGGCTGGGTTTTGTCCCCGGTTGGGTTCTACGAACCGCAAGCAAGGCGCAACAACAAGGCGCGGCAATTGCCGCGCCCCGCGTTACATGCATTTCTGCAAATCCAGATCACTTGACAATTATCATCAAGCCCTCTGGCACGTTCTCTACCGTGCAGGAAATCGGCTCGCCCTCGACTTCACTGCCAAAAACAGAATAGACAGGCGTAACCGCATAGACGTCGGGCGTCTTTGTTTTCCGCCACGACACCGCAAGTTCGCCGTCCGTCCCTCCGCTGATCGCTTCACCGTTTAGCGTCCACTTGTAGGAAATCGCGCCGACGGCGGAAGCCGTCAAAGTTGCGCCCTGGGATTTGCTGGCCGACGCGTTCTGCGGCTCGACAAGCCACTTCTCCGCGCCGTCCACGCCCATGCCGCCGATCGTCGGGTTGGCCACGGACGCGCTGTGCTTCAGCGCTAGTTTGCCGGTCTTGGTGTCGTAGAGCCCCACGCCCTCCGCGCCATTGTACGGCAGGAACTCCGCCGCAGGCTCGGTCGAAGCCCCCTCGTAGATGCGCACCGAATACACGCGCATGGGAATGCCGGCATCCGCCGCCGCGAGCGTCGTATCGACCTCCGTCCCGGCTTCGTTCTTGAGGCTACCGAAGACGCCCATCGGATAGGCACACGTGAGCGAGCCGGGCGACTTGACGCTCTTCCTTTCGCCCTCTACGCCGTCGCGCACGACCCAGCCCTTCGCGTTGGCCATGTCGTACACGAGCTTCATGCGCTCGGTGCCGGGCCACGGGTTCAGGATGTCGGTGTTGTTACCGACAGAGCCGCCGGAGAAACGGAGCGGGCCAGTGCCGGTCGAGCCTTCGATCCACATGCTCCAGCGCAGGCCCGCTCCGTCCGCGAAGTTGCCGCAGATGAAGCCCCTCTTCGGACTCTTGATCGCCACATCGACCTCTACGCGCGACTGGTTCCCGACCTTGTAGCCGGTGTTGAGCACCTGC
>CAMOIK010000022.1 GCA_946615875.1 uncultured Verrucomicrobiota bacterium
CCGCCGCCGCCCGCCGTGACTGCCGCGGAAGCGGCCGTGGCGCCGCAGAAGGAGGCGAAGGAGTCTGCGCTCGCCGCGCCGAGCGCCGTCGCCGGGAGCGCCGCCGCCGCGCCGAGGCGGACCGCGCGCCTCTTGCTGGTCGATGACTCCAAGATGAACCTGATGGTTCTCAAGGCTCTCCTGAAGCGGCTGGGATTCTTCGACATCGAGACGGCGCCGGACGGCAAGGCCGCGTTCGAGCGCCTGAAGCAGAAGGACAAGCAGTCTTTCGACGCGATCCTCACCGACATGTGGATGCCGGAGATGGACGGCGCGGGCCTGGCCTCCGCCGTGCGCGAGCATCCCGCGCTCTTCTCCATGCCCGTTTACGTGGTGACGGCGGACGTGGAGCTTCAGAAAGACTACGCCGAGAAGGGCTTCGACGACATCCTGCTCAAGCCAGTCACGCTCGATCTCCTCAAAGCAAAGTGCCGCAACCTCTTCGACGACAGGAAGGAACAAGAGACATGACAAAGCCAATCATACTCGCTCTGGCATCGTGCCTGTGCGCGACCGCGTTCGCCGCGCAGTGCGAAGGCGTCACGCAGAGCGGCGAGCGCTGCAAGCGCGACGCCGCCGAAGGCTCCGCCTTCTGCATCGGCCACGCCGACCAGGCCAAGCAGACGGCGGCCGCCGCCGACAACAAGCAGAAGGACGACGGCGCCTGCTGGGCCGTCACCGCCGCCGGCAAGCGCTGCAAGCGCAAAAAAGACGGCGAGAGCGACTACTGCAGGCAGCACGCGCCGTCGGTGAAGCCGGCGAAGCCCGTTTCGCAGTGCCGCGCGATGACATACGAAGGCAAGCAGTGCGTCCGCAAGCCGGTGGAAGGCTCCCGCTACTGCGCACAGCACGGCGGCAAGTGACGGACGGCGAAGACGATGAAGACGGCAAAGGCAAAGGCCATCGACGGCGGCGTGCTCGCCGCACGCGGCTTCCGCGCGGCGGGCGTCCCCGCCGCAATCAAATATGAAGGGCGCAACGACGTGGCGCTGATCGTGGCGGATGCGCCATGCTCCGCCGCGGCGGTGTTCACCACGAACAAGGTGGCGGCAGCGCCGGTCATCTACGACCGCATGGTGGCCAAGGGCGGGAAAGTCCAGGCCATCCTCGCCAATTCAGGGTGCGCCAACGCCTGCACGGGCGACGACGGCTACAGGGACGCCGAACTTGCCGCGCTGGCGACGGCAGGCGAGCTCGGCATCGACCCCAGGCACGTCATGGTGGCCTCCACCGGCGTGATAGGGCGGCGCCTGCCGATGGATAGGCTGCTCGCGGGAATGAAGGCGGCGAAGGCGGCGCTCGGCGCCACCGAAGACCACGCCATGGCTGCGGCGAAGGCGATCATGACGACAGACACCAGGCCGAAGCAGGCCGCCGCGAGCGTAATGGTGGGCGGACGGCGCGTCATCGTCGGCGGCATGGCGAAGGGCTCGGGGATGATAGAGCCGAACATGGCCACCATGCTGGCCTTCGTCACCACCGACGCCGCGATAGCGCCCGCGATGCTCCGCCGCGCCGTCAAGCTGG
The DNA here is from genome assembly GCA_946615875.1 of uncultured Verrucomicrobiota bacterium. Taxonomy (GTDB): domain Bacteria; phylum Verrucomicrobiota; class Kiritimatiellia; order RFP12; family UBA1067; genus UBA1067. Next base: position 1,567 of record CAMOIK010000022.1, read on the forward strand.
CGGTCGCGCGCAGCTTCAACCGCATCGTCGTGGACGGCGACGAATCCACCAACGATTCGCTTTTCGTCATGGCGAGCGGCGCGGCCGGGAACGAGCCGATCGCCCGCGCCGGCGAGGATTTCGACGCATTCCTTTCCGCGCTGGAGATCGTGGCCGTGTCGCTGGCGCGCCAGATGGCGGCGGACGGCGAAGGCGCAACCAAGTTCGTCACGGTCTGCGTGAAAGGCGCGCGGACCGCGCGCGACGCGGAGAGGGCGGCCCGCGCCGTGGCGAAGTCTCCTCTCGCCAAAACCTCGTGGTTCGGCAAAGACCCGAACTGGGGAAGGGTGCTCGCGGCTGTCGGCTATTCCGGCGCCGACGTGGTCGATATGAAGACAGAGGTGTTCTACGGCAGGGAGTGGGCGTTCAGGTGCGGCAAGGTCGCCGACGAACGCCAGCTCGCGCGCCTGGCCAAGGTGATGGAGAAGCCGGAGCTGGATGTCACGGTCGACCTGCATCTGGGCGTCCACGAGGCGAGGATCTACACTTGCGACTTCTCCCTCGACTACGTCCACATCAACGCCGACTACACCACCTAGGGGGCGTTCGCGGTTTGCGGTTCGCCCTCCACCCACCGCCCTCTGCCATCTACCCACTACCATCTACCATCTATTCCACTGCCAACTGAGAGAAACTACGACCATGAAGAGAACGATACTTGCGATTGCCGCGATGGCGGCGGCGGCGGCTATGGCGCTGACCGTCAATGTCGAACGCGAAGGAGTCGAGAAGATACCCGTCTCCATAGACGTCAAAGGGGACCAGGCCTTCGCGAAGTCGCTGCGCAGGAACCTCGAAATCTCCGGCGTGTTCCAGGTGCGCGGCAACGGCTCGATCCGCGTGACCGGCGCGACCGGCGCCTCCGTCCACGTCGAGGGGCGCGGGAAGGTGATGGGCTTCAACTCCGCCGCCAAGGACGCCAAGGCGCTGCGCAACGAGGCGCGCGCCCTCGCCGACAAGATGGTGGAGACCTACGGCGGGCAGAAGGGCTTCGCGCGCGACAGGATCGCGTTCGTCCGCCGCGAAGGACGCGCAGCGGAACTATACGCCTGCCATCCGGACGGCTACGACCTGCGCCGCCTCACCAACGACGGACAGGAGGCCGTGGGCCCGCGCTGGAAGAACGCCTCCACGCTGTTCTACACGGGCTTCCTCGGCGCCGGCCCCAAGATCTACGAGGTCGATGCGCAGTCTGGCGCGAAGCGCCTCAAATGGAGTTTCAAGGGCCTGACGACCGGCGCCTGCGTCAGCCCCGACGGCAACAGGGTGGCGATCATCCTTTCCATCCACGGCAACCCGGAGCTCTACGTCATCAACATGGCCAACAGTTCCTGGACGCGCCTCACCAACACGCGGAACGCCAGCGAGGGCCAGCCGGCATGGAGCCCCGACGGTCGCCAAATCGTCTATGTCTCCGACGAGACGCGCTATCCGCAGCTCTACGCAATCGACGTGGCCACCAAGGCTAAGCGCCGCCTCACTTCCTCCGGCGCGCAGAACGTCGATCCCGACTGGGGCCCCGACGGGCGCATCGCATACATCACGAAGCGCGGCGGGCAGTCGATGGTGGCCGTCATGGATCCGCGCAGCGGCGACAAAGGAGCGCGTCTCGTCACCAAGCCCGGCTCGTGGGAGCATCCGTCGTGGGCGCGCGACAGCCGCCACGTGGTGGCTTCCCGCGACAACGCCTTGTTCATCGTCGATACTCTGGAGGACGGCGACGAGCCGGTCCAGGTGTTTTTGAACAAGGGCAAGTGGATCACCCCGTCGTGGCAGAAGTAGAGGGTGGATCGCAAAGAGCGGAAAACCAACGACAAACGGCAATGCATATGGCAAACGATTGCATCTTCTGCAGGATAGCGGCGGGCGAGATACCGTGCTTCAAGGTGTATGAAGACGAACTGGTGCTGGCCTACCTCGACATCAATCCGTTTTCCGAAGGCCACACGCTGGTAATACCCAAGGCGCACTCCGCCGGCCTGCTCGACACCGACGACGCCACGCTCGCCGCGTTGCTCTCGCGGGTGAAGAAGGTCGCCGCGCACATCAAGGAGGCGCTGCCGTGCGACGGCTTCAACATACTGCAGAACAACGGCGAGGCCGCCGGACAGACCGTGCGGCACATCCACTTCCACATAATCCCGCGCCGCAACGGCGATCCGCTCGCCTTCAGCAATTCGCCGGGCGACATGGAAAGGCTCAAGGCGCTGGCGCAAAGGATCGGCTTCGCGCAGTGACGCCCGCCGAGTTCATAGACAATCCTGACTGGGCCGCGTTCCTCCCGGAGGAACGCGAGGCGGCGCGTGCGCGGCATCTGCCGGCGCACGAAGACTGCTCGCCGCTCGATCTCGAGAGCGCGGCGGCGCATCTCATGCGCGGCGGGACCCTCGGCGCAATGCCCGGCTACGAGGAGCGTCCCGGGCAGATAGACATGCTGAAGGCGATCGCGCTGGCGTTCAACGCCCGCGAGCATCTGATGGTCGAGGCGGGGACGGGCGTGGGCAAATCGCTGGCATACCTGGTCCCTGCCATACTGTGGAGTTCGCTCAACGACACGTGCGTGGTCGTGTCCACCGCCACGCGCAACCTGCAGTCGCAGCTGCTGAAGAACGACATCCCGCGCGCGCTTGCCGTCCTCGGCGAAGGACGCACGGGGAAACCATTTCGCGTGGCGCTGTTGAAGGGCAGGGGCAACTATCTCTGTCTGCGGGCGGTGGAGGAGTTCTTCGAGGCCGGATACTGGACGATGAGCGCGGACGACCAGGCGGCGATGCCGGGCTTCATCGAATGGCTGCACGAGACGGAGGACGGCGACCTCGACTTCTATGACGCTCTCCCGCGCGGCATTCTGACCTGCCCTGGCGAGGAGTGCCCGGGCCGCCACTGCAGATACTACTCGCGCTGTTTCGTGTACAAGGCGCGCAGGAAGGCGGCGGAGGCCGATCTGGTGGTGGTCAACCATTCGCTCGTCTTGGCCGAGGCGGCGTCGGCCGGGGAATATTCGCTGCTCCCGCCTTTCGGCCGCCTGGTGCTGGACGAGGCGCACAATCTGGAGGACATCGCGACGGAGCAGTTGAGCCGCGAGCTTTCGATGCCGGCGCTCATGCGCATACTCAACCGTCTCAGCCGGAGAGGGCGCGGCAAGGCGCAGAAGTCCAGCGGCATCCTCGCGTCCGTCACGCGGCAGGTGCAGCGCGGCGCGCTTCGCGGCGACGCGACCGGGCGCATCGCCCGCCTGGTCTCCGACGCGTCGGGCGCGATGGTTCGCGCGGTCGATGCCGCCGACGCATTCTTCGAGCTGGCCGCCCGCCTGCTCGCTCCGGCCGGCGGGCGCGACGTCTGCCGCTACCGCTGCGTGGCCGACGCGGCCGGCGGCAGGGTGCGCCAGCATTCAGTGAACGGCATCTTCGAGCCGTATGGTCCGCGCGACTGGGACGAAGGGGAGGCGGCGCGCTCGCAGGCTCGCCTCGAGACCAGTCTCGCGGCGCTTGTGAACCTGCTGCACATGATCCGCGACGTTTTGTCGGAAGAAGGGGACGAGCGCAACCCGTCGCCGTTCGGCGACATCGCCCGGCAGATAGAGGGCGCGGCGGCGGCGCTGGTTGAGTTCGCCAACGACGCGGCGTTCGTAGTCGCCGGAGAGCGCGAGGACAACGCCTTCTGGATCGAGCGAGTGCGGCGGGAGCGCCGCCGCCCGCACGTCCGCCTGGTGGCGGCGCCGCTTTCCGTGGCGGATGCGCTGAACGAGATGCTATACAAGACGAAAGACTCGGTGGTCCTCTCCTCCGCCACGCTGCGCGTCGGCAACGATTTCCGCTACATGATGCGCCATCTCGGATGCGCGGAACGCTTCCGCGCCATGACGGCGCAGAGCCCGTTCGACTATCTGTCGCAGTCGCTCGTGCTGGCGACGGACTGGATGCGCGACCCCTCAGCCGACGGGCAGGGCTACGCGCACACCCTCGCGGCGATCATGCGAGACCTCTTCGCCGCCACGCACGGCCGCGCACTGGTTCTCTTCACGAGCTACGAAATGATGCGCGGCGTCGCCGACGAGGCGCGCGGCGAGCTGGAAGAGGCCGGAGTGCGCCTCCTCGTCCAGGGCGAAGGCATGAACCGCGAGACGATGACGGCGGAACTGCGCAGCGCTGGCGACAGGACGGTGGTGTTCGGCGCGCAGTCGTTCTGGGAGGGGGTGGACGTGGCCGGGGAGGCGCTGAGCTGCGTCGTCATCGCGCGTCTGCCGTTCGCCCAGCGCGGCGACCCGATCGTCGAGGCGCGCAGCGAGAAGGTGGAGCGCGAGGGCGGCAGTTCGTTCAGGGACTACTACCTGCCGGAGGCGGTGATAAAGTTCCGCCAGGGCTTCGGGCGCCTCATCCGCTCCAAGTCCGACCGCGGCGTGGTGGTCGTGACCGATCCGCGCATCGTCACGAAAAACTATGGCGCGGTCTTCCGCCGCAGCATCCCCGCCACGACGCATTCGGTGGGCGACGCCGACGAACTGCTGGCGCGGGTCAGGGATTTCTTCTTGTGACCCGGCGGGCGCAAACGACAAGGCACTGCTGACATGGACGAAAACGACACTGGGAAAACGGCTAAACCATGCTGCCTGACGATCGCGGGCAGCGACAGCGGCGGCAACGCCGGCATACAGGCGGACCTGCGCGCCTTCCACGCCTACAGGCTGCACGGCTGCACCGTCATTGCGGCGCTCACCGCGCAGAATCCGTTCGGCGTGTCGGCTGTCCATTCCGTGCCGCCCGATTTCGTGGCGGCGCAGCTTGACGCAGTTCTCGGCATCTACGGCATCCGCGCCTTGAAGACGGGAATGCTGGCCGACGCCGCCGTCATAGAGGCGGTCGCCGACCGTTTGCGCCCGCGCGCCGAAATCCTCAAGGTCGTGGACCCCGTCATGGTGGCGACGAGCGGCGCGAGGCTTGCGGACTCATCCGCCGTGGCCGCGTTGAAGGCTTCGCTCCTTCCGCTGGCCACCGTCGTGACGCCCAACATCCCCGAGGCGGAGACGCTGTGCGGGCGCAAGGCGTCTCCGGCGGAGATGGCCAGGGCCATACAAGGCGACTATGGCTGCGCAGTGCTCGTGAAGGGCGGGCACGGTGAGGGGGAATTCGCCGTGGATACGCTTTGCGACGCGGATGGCGAGATCATGGAGTTCTCGTCGCCCCGTATCGCCGACCCCGTCTCCACCCACGGGACGGGATGCTCGCTGGCCGCTGCGCTGGCCGCCGAGCTTGCGCTGGGGAGGCCCCTCGCCGCCGCAGTGCAGGGCGCGAAGGACTACGTGCACGACGCCATCGCCGCATCGTGCCTGGTCGGAAAGGATTGCGGCGTGCTTGGGTTTGCGGAGCGCTAGCCATGGAAGAAAGACTCCAGAACATTTTGGCGAAGGCGGGCGTGGCGTCGCGCAGGGGCGCCGCGGCGCTGATAGAGTCCGGCAGGGTGATCGTCAATGGCAGGCTGTGCCGGGAGCCTGGCGCGAGGTTCGATCCTGAGAGCGCGAGGGTGCTTGTCGACGGGAGGCGGATAGCCGTGCCGGAGCGCAAGCGCACGATCATGCTCTACAAGCCCGCAGGGGTGCTTTCAACGATGAGCGACCCGTTCGGCGGCGAGACCGTGGCCGACATCATGCGCGGCCAGGTGGCGGAGCGCCTGGTCCCGGTGGGGCGGCTCGACAAGGATTCCGAAGGGCTGCTGCTGATGTCCAACGACGGCGACCTGACGCTGCGCCTGACCCATCCGAGGTTCGAGCACGTCAAGACGTATGTGGTGCGCGTGGCCGGAAGGTGGTCTGCGGAGAAGCTGGCGACGCTGCGCGGTCCCGTGGAGATGCCGGACGGCTACGTGACTCGGCCTGCCGAGGTTGCCGTGCTGAAGGAGCGGGAGGACAATGTGACGATCCTGGAGTTCCGATTGAGGGAAGGGCGCAAGCGGCAGATACGCTATATGTGCTCGGCCGCCCGCCTCGTAGTCCTTTCGCTCAAGCGCATCGCGATCGGGAGGCTTTCGCTTCCGCGCGACATGAGGCCTGGACAGTGGCGCGACCTCTCCAGCGAGGAGCAGGAAGAGCTCGGAGGCGCCCCCCAGGGTGCTGCGCACGGTGCGCGGCGCGAAACGCGATATGCAGTGAACAATCCAACGAACAGGCCAGACGGCCAATGCGAGGAACAATGACCACAGTGCTCAACCATCCGCTCGTCGCCCACAGGGTGACTCTCATGCGCGACGCTTCCACGCCGCCCAAACTCTTCCGCGAACTCGTCAACGAGGTCACGGAGTTCCTGGCCTACGAGGCGCTCAGGGATCTGCGCGTGCGCCAGATAGACGTGGCCACGCCGGTTGCCAAGACGCGCGGCGCGAAGATCGACGAACCGCGCATCGTCATCGTCCCGATACTGCGCGCGGGCATGGGAATGCTCGACGCGATGCTCGGCGTGCTGCCGTACGCCCGCGTCGGCGTGCTGGGGATGCAGCGCAACGAGGAGACCGCCGAGCCCGTGCCTTACTACGCCAAGGTGCCGGAGGCCAGAGACGGCAGCGAACTGGCCATCGTCACAGACCCTATGCTGGCCACGGGCGGCAGTGCGTGCGACGCGGTGGCGCAGCTCAAGAAACTGGGATACCGCCGGATACGTTTCCTCAACCTGATCGCCGCGCCGGAGGGGATTGCCAGGTTCGAGCGTGAGCATCCTGACGTGGCCGTCTTCACCGCCGCCAGGGACGAGCGCTTGAACGAACGCTTTTACATCGTCCCTGGGCTCGGCGACGCCGGCGACAGGATATTCGGCACTCTCTAGGCCGCTCTCTGGAATCACGAACAATCGAACCACCGACCACGAAATCCAAACATCGAACACGCCCATGAACACCCTAGAGAAATACGTTCGCGAAGTGCCAGACTTCCCGAAGCCCGGCGTCCTTTTCAGGGACGTCACGGGCATACTCGACTCCGGCGAAGGCTTTCGACTGGCGATGATAGAAATGGAGCGTTCTCTTTCCGGGCTGCGCATCGACAAGGTGGCGGCGCCGGAATCGCGCGGTTTCATATTCGGCGCCGCCCTCGCGGACAGGCTGCGCTGCGCTTTCGTGCCTATCCGCAAGCCCGGCAAGCTGCCCAGGGAGACCATCCGCGAGAAGTACGACTTGGAATACGCCAGCGCGGAGTTGCACATCCACACCGACGCGATTTCCGCCGGAGACAAGGTGGTTATAGTCGATGACCTGCTGGCCACCGGCGGCACCGCCGCCGCGTCCGCCCGCCTGGTAGAGCGGCTTGGCGGAGCCGTCGTCAAGATGATCTTCCCTATCGAGCTTGAGGGCTTCGGCGCCAGATCTGGTAGGCTTTCCAACTATGACGTCGCCTCGCTCGTCTCGTATCCCGGCAAATAGCCGGGCGGGAGAGCCTTTCCGCTGCGCGGCGGCGCGGCCGCGCCAGGTTTCGTCGGAGTATCGGTCTTTTTTGCGCACAGGTGTCGTATGTCCTTGCGAGGATGTGCTATAATGTCGACCACAATGTCAATGGAGAGAGCGAAGCGATGACGATCAAGATCACTGGAGCCGTGCTGGCGGCGTTCTGCGCGGCGGGCGCGTCGGCGGAACGACTGTCTGTCGAGGTTTACGAGAAGGGCGGCGGCGACGTCGATTGCTCGAGCGCGTATTCGATACGCGAGGTGGTGCGGGGCGCGGGCGTGTCGTCGCTGAATTTCGAGCTGTTCAGGCGGCTCGTCAAGGTGACGAACACGTCTGGCGAGACGAAGACGGTGCAGGTGGCCGTGCGCGCGGCGAGCGACTTCAAACCGACGAACTGGGTGATACCCGGCGTGATCTACGGCGACTGCGCGTTCGGCAACCAGGTCTCGCCAAGCGGGCTGGAACGCGACGGAGAGCCGTGGGTGTTTGGCTACGACAGGGCTTCGGTTCCGTCTTGCACGCTCTCCGAGACGAAGGACGAGCTGTTCGCCATGTTCGCGTCAGATCGCGACCGCGCGTCGCTGGAGAGCTCGTGTTCGCTGCGTCGGCTTCCAGACGGGCGGCTGGAGCACCGTATCGTGTATCCTGTGCGCGAGAGCCCCGTGTGCTATGCGTTCAAGTTCAGCTACGTCGGGCGCTACGACGAGTGGATCACGCTGCCGCCGGGTGCGACGTTCGAGGCGGAGTCGTATTTCATGAAGGGGCGGCCGCGCTGGGAGAACTGTGGCTACCGCGAGGTGTTCAAGGCGGCGATGGCGGCGCTCAAGCACGACCATCCGCTGCCGGCGATGGACGTGGCGATGGCGGAGAAGGTGTCGTTGCGGTGGATTTACGATTGCTGCGAGAAGAACGTGGAAGAGGGCATATCTAAAGGTGCGATGGGCACCGACATATCCTTCCGACTGGGCTATACCGCGCGAACCAACACTCGTCGCTTTCCCGCGTGGATGACCGACGAGGAGAAGAAGCTGACGCTGGCAGACCTGGAGAAAGACCCCTCGCTCAACAGGGCCGTCCTGCGAACCTTCTGGATGGATGAGATGGGCTTCGCCGGACAGAACTTCATGCTGCACCGCTTCGCGTTGAAAGACGCTATGCGGCGCGGCGACGCGGAGTTCTCGAAGTGGTGCCTGGACGATCTGGACGACTGGCTGCGGCGCCAAGCGCCGTCGGGGCTGGCACCCACGCACCGCCGCCGCGCCGGCGACCGTCTGAGCGTGACTGAACTGGGATGGGGGCTTGGCGAAAGCGTCAAGATATGGAAGATGCTGAAGGCTTCCGGCATCGACCATCCTCTCTGCCTCGACTTCGCCAGGCGGCTGGCCGACTTCTTTGTGTCGCACTACGACGAAACGGACCCGTTTGGGAGGATGTGGTCGCTCAAGACCGGCGAAAAGCTGGAAGGGGGCGGCGACGGCGGTGGCTTCGTGGTGAAGGGGATGCTGGAGCTGCACGAGGCCTGCGGCGACAAGCGATACCTTGAATGCGCGCGCAAGGCGTTCGACAGGTATTTCGAGATGGATCTGGCGAAGTTCCGCTGCGTCGCCGGCGCGGACGACTGCAACTGTGTCGATAAAGAGTCGTCGTTCCCGTACATCTACTCTGCGCTGGAGCTGTGGCGGCAGACGGGCGACAACCATTATCTCGACTGCGCACAGCGGGTGGCGGCCTATTTCTGTTCGTGGATGTTCACCTACGACGCGCTGTATCCGGCGACGAGCGAGTTCGGGCGCTTCGGCTACCGGACGAGCGGCGGCACGCTGGTCTCGTGCGAGCATCCGGCCATCGACCCGTATGCCACCGTCGCCATCCCGGACCTGTTCGACCTGGCGGAAGCCACGGGCGAGGACGTGTGGCGCGACGCGGGCAGGCTGATATGGTTCAACGCCATGCAGGATGTCGCCGGGCCGGACGGCGGCACCATGAACGGAGTCCTGCGGACGCCTGGTTCGCAGTGCGAGGCGCACGCGCAGACTCGCTGGTCCAAATACCGCAGCGACCCCGTGGCGGCCCGCGGCAACTTCAACAACCAGTGCACCGCTTTCGTGGTCGCTTTCCGCCTCTACGCCATCGACCGCCTAGGTGCCGCGCTGGAGAAGAATTATGAATGATGAATTATAGATGAAGAATTGCCGACGGGCGGATGCAACGATCGAAATCGCTCGAAAGACGTCTCGCGAAGCAAGCCCGCCGGCTCCTGCAATTCATCATTCGCCGTTCATCCTTCGCCGTTCTTCGCCACCCTGGCCACGGTGAGCGAGTTGGGCGGCAAGGTCAGCGCCCCTTCGATATCCATGGCGCTCTCTGTCGGCTTGACCGGTTCGGCGTCCATGGTGTTGACGTCCGACGGGCGGCCGGTCAGCGTGGAGATGCGCGCCTTGCCGCGAAGATTGACGGCGACCGTGCGCTCTTCATCCGATGAGTTGACGAGTTTCAGTATCGTTTCGCCTGTCGTCTCGTCGAGCCCGGCGCAGTAGAAGATGCCGCTGTCGGCGGAAATGTCGTCGGTCGCCGGGATCGTGCGCGTCGGGCGATTGACAGCGAAAAGCCTCTGGACGTGGTAGTTCGGGGTGACGAAGCTGCGGCGGCCGTCGAACCATATCAAGTTGGGATGCCATTGCGAGTGGCCGCAGCGGGCGAAGAGAGGCGCGTAAGACGCCATGGCGACGACGTCGGAGTTGCGCTCGAAGCCCGTCATGGCTGCGGCTTCGCACAGTGCGCTGCGTAGATTGTTCGCCTTCTGGGCGGTCTTGTCGTGGCAGGCGTATTCTCCCGCGTACACCTTCGGCTTGCCGCTGCGCGGGTAGGCGTCGTAGCGGTGCGCGGCGGCGAGGAACCATTCCGGCGGCTTGTAGTAGTGCTCGTCGGCGAAATCGGCCGTCTTGTCCGTGAGCCGTGCCCAGGCGTCGTCGAAATCCTTGCCTTCGGGCTTGGCGCCGACCGAGCCGACGATCTGGATCTCAGGATGCCTGGCCTTGACGATTCGCTGGATGGCCTCGTAGCGGTCCATGAAGACGCCGCCCCAGTTCTCGTTGCCTATGCCGACCATTTTCAGATTGAAAGGTGCCGGATGGCCCATTTCTGCGCGGACGCGGCCCCACTTCGTCGTGGCGTCGCCGTTGGCGAATTCCACGAGGTCGAGTATGACCTGTGCGAAGTAGTCGGCGTCCTCGATGGCGCAGTGCGGAGTGGGTCTGTGGAACTGGCAGGTCAGGCCGGCGATGCATATGGGCAGCGGCTCCGCGCCGATCGCCTCGCACAGCAGGAAATATTCGAAGTAGCCCAGACCGAACGTCTCCCAGTATGGTGCGGCGGGGCGCGACCAGCGGTTGAGGACGCATTCGCGGCGCTCGCGCGGTCCCACCGTGCGGCGCCAGTCGAACCAGTGCTGGAAGTCGCTGCCTTCGGCCACGCATCCGCCGGGGAAGCGGACGAACGCCGGCTTGAGCGCGGCGAGTCTCTCCACCAGGTCGCGGCGCAGTCCGGCGATCGTGTCGCGCGGCATTAGGCTGGTGCAGTCGAATTCCACGGCGCGCCGTCCTTTGACGAGGAGCGACAGCGTCCAGCGACCGTCGCCGGCTGACGCATCACGCTCTATCGCCACGATGCCGAACGGGAGCTTGAACGTCTTTTCGTCTCCGGCGGTGAAGTTGGTTTCGAAGCGCATCCATTCGCCCAGCGAGAAGTCGATGCCGTCGAGCGCCAGTTCCCTCCAGCGGAAGGACAGCGAGTATTCCGCGCCGTCCTCCAGGAAGATGCCGTCGTAGCCGCGGTTGCGTACGCCGGCGAGGCCCGCGCCGAACGACTCGACGCGAAGGTGCTTTGCCGTGTTTGGGTGGACGGGTGCGCCGAACTGGAAGGAGAGTCGGGCCATGCCGCGGTCGCGGAAGTCCTCCTCCCAGCCGTCCGTCGCGCAGTTCCACTTGGGGCGGCTGTCCTGCCCCCAGTCGAATCCGGCGTTCGCCAGCTGCTCGGGGTATATGCCGCCGTCCGCCGCCCAGTTGATGTCTTCGAAGAATATTCCCCACAGCGTCGCGGGGACTTCGTGGCCGTTTTTGGCGTCGCCGAGGGTGATCGTGGCGCCTTGCGCCGCGAACGCCGCGAGTGCGGCCAGCGTCAGGCCTGAGAGGGCATTGGCATGTTTCATGCGCAATATTATACCATATTCCCCGCCGCAGGTGTCGCGCTCTCCGAAGCCGCGATGCCGCCCCTGTGGCGCCGGATGAACGGAAATCGCCGCCGCCTCCGCCTGGCTCGGCGAAAATATGGTATAATGCACGGCATGAGCGACAAAGACACACTGGCAGGCGTCCTGCTCAAGGCCGCAGGGATATACTCCGGCGAGCAGATCGCGCACATCGCCGCTATGCGAGCGGAAAATCCTGGCATGGGACTCGCGGAGGCCGCTGTAAAGTTCGGCGGCGCCAAGGAGAAGGAGTTCCTCTCCGCCATCGGCCGGGCGCTTGGAATGGATACGGTCGATCTCGAAGATCGCCAGCCCAGCCCCGACGCGCTCACATCCGTGACCGCGAGCGCCGTTTACCAGTTCAACTCGCTGCCGTTCGCCAAGGATGAGCAGACACTGACGATAGTCACGTCAGACCCGTTCGACACCAAGGCGGCGGACGGCTTCAGGCTGCTTTCCGGTCTGCGCGTGAAGACGCTGCTGGCGCCGCGCGAGGACATAGAGAAGGCCATCAAGAAATACTACGGCGTGGGCGCGGACGCCATCGAGAAGATGATCGACGACGGTCGCTATTCCGTGGACGAGGACATCGGGGCGATGACGAAGATCGATGTCAACGAGATGGGCGAGGAGGCGTCGATCGTGCGCTTCGTCAACCAGATCATCGCCGAAGCGGACCGCGAAGGCGCGACAGACATCCACATCGAGCCGCAGGAGACGGAACTGCGCATACGCTACCGCATCGACGGAATGCTCCACAAGGTCGATGTGCCACCGCAGTTGAACCGGCTGAAGTCCGCCATAATCTCCCGCATCAAGGTCATGGCGAACCTGGACATCGCCGAGAAGAGGCTTCCCATGGACGGCCGCATAGGCATCCGCATCGCCGGGCAGGACATCGACATCCGCGTCTCGACCATGCCGGCGGCCTACGGCGAGTCGATCTCGCTGCGACTCCTGGCGAAAAGCGGGAACTTCGTGAAGATGAATGATCTGGGCTTCAACGAGCGAGACTTCGCCGTCGTCACGAAGATCATCCACCGCCCCAATGGCATTTTCCTTGTGACCGGGCCTACGGGGTCCGGCAAGTCCACGTCGCTCTACTCCTTCCTTTCGGAGGTGAACACGATGGACGTACGAATCATGACCGCCGAGGACCCTATCGAATACCACATGGCCGGCATAAACCAGGTGCAGATGCAGGCGGACATAGGCATGAACTTCGCCCGCGCGCTACGCGCCTTCCTCCGTCAGGACCCCGACATCATAATGGTGGGCGAGATTCGCGACCGCGAGACGGCGGAGATCGCCATCAATGCCTCGCTGACCGGCCACATGGTGTTTTCCACGCTGCACACCAACGATGCGGCCGGTGCATTCCCGCGCCTCATAGACATGGGCGTCGAGCCGTTCTTGATCGCGTCGGCGGTGGCCGGCGTGATGGGTCAGCGGCTTTGCCGCCGCCTCTGTCCGAAGTGCAAGCGCGAGGTGCCGATCGACATGAAGTATTACACGCTTGCATATCCGCCGGCTAAGGATACGGTCTTCGAACCTGTCGGGTGCGACCAGTGCGCCCGCAGCGGCTACAAGGGGCGGCGCGCTCTTTTCGAGGTGCTTGACGTCGATGAGGACATCGAGGGCGCAATCGTCCGGCGCGAGAACGCCACGCAGATCCGCAATCTTTCCCTCTCAAAGGGAATGAAGACGCTGCGCGAGGATGGCTGGGCCAAGGTCTTTGCGGGCGTCACTTCCGTCAAGGAGGTCATGCGCGTGACCGAAGAATCCTGAAGATGGGCGGCCGCAGACGCCGCGCATCAGACGAAAGGCTCCCGGGACCTTGTTCCGGGAGCCTTTGCCGTTGCTGGCGGAGGGAGGGGGATTCGAACCCCCGGTACGGGATTTAACCCGTACGACGATTTAGCAAACCGCTGCCTTCAGCCACTCAGCCATCCCTCCGGGTTGAAAACGGCGCGTATTATATCATATTTTCTTTTCGCCGTCAATGAAGACGGCCACGGGTTTCCACGACTTCTTGTTGATGACCACGAGGTCCGCGACGTAACCTTTCTCGACCTTGCCGAGTTCGTCGCCCCAGCCCTGCTCTATGGCCTGGTTCCAGGACGTGGTGCGCACCAGATCTTTGAGAGGTATGCCCGTGACGTCGTGGACGTTCTTCAGGCCGTTGCCCATCCAAAGAGTGGAGCCGGCGAGGTTGCCGCCCTTGACGAGGCGGGCCTCGCCGTTCTCGAGCTTGACCTCCAGCCCGCCCATCGTGAAGGCGTAGCCGTCCTTGCAGTGCGAGCAGCGCAGGGAGTCGGTGATCATCTGGACGTGGGCCAGGTTGCGGCGCGTGAAGATGAGGCGGAGCATGTCGTCGCAGAGGTGGATGCGGTCGCATATGACTTCCGTGTTGAGATCCTCGATGAGGAAGCCCGCGCCGACCATGCCGATTTCGCGGTGGTGCAGGGGAGTCATCTGGTTGCAGAAGTGTGTCATGTGGCGCAGCCCGTTCTTGTAGGCTGGCATCAGGTCCTTGAGCTTGGCGCCGGTGTGGCCGCACGACGGAACCACGCCCATCTTGAAGCACTCCTTCGCGAACTTGGCGCCGCCCTCGGTCTCGACTGCGTAGGAAATCTGCTTCACCGGGAATATTTTCGCGATCTCCTTGACTTCCTTGATTTTCGGCTTGCGGACGAATTCCGGGTTTTGCGCGCCGCAGCACTTGACGTTGATGAACGGCCCTTCGAGGTGGATGCCCGGGGTCTTGGCGTAGGGCATTCCGGCGTCTGCGTACGCTTTGAGGTTGCGCGCGGCGGTCTCGAGCTCTCCGTGCGAGACGGTGAGGGTCGTCGGCAGGAAGGTGGTGACGCCTTCTTCGAGCTTGCCCTTGGCGATTTCGAAAATCGCCTTGGGGTCGGCGTCGCAGAAGTCGAACGTCAGCGCGCCGTGCGTGTGGACGTCGATGAAGCCGGGCATGACATACTGCCCTCTGACATCTACGACGGTGTCGCCGGGCTTCGGCGCGGTCTCGCGCTTGGCCACGCTCTTGATCCTGTTCTTCTCGATGACAATCGTCGCGCCGTCCATGTCCAGGCCGGGAGAGATGACGTGTGCGTTCTTTATTATCGTCTTCTGCATCTGATTTCCTCCTTGGGTTCAACCCGAACCGTTTCGGGTTTGGCGGTATTATACCATATTTTCGGCTTGACATGTTTGAGAGGTTTGAGGTTTGAGAAGGTTGAAGAGTTTGCGAAAAGGAGGAAAACCATGGACGAAGTATCCTCCTGCGCAAGGTCTCGGTGGCGTAGCGCACGCCATATATGGGGCGGTGGAAAG
>CAMOIK010000023.1 GCA_946615875.1 uncultured Verrucomicrobiota bacterium
AAGCAGCATTGATGCACAAAAACCGCTCCTAACACACGTAAAAATCCATATATAGAGCGTCCCCATCCTCCATATATGACGCGCCCGCGACTCTATATATGGAGAACAGCGACTCTATATATAGAGAACCCGCGACTCTATATATAGAGAGCCAGCGAGTCCATATATAGAGTATCCGCCGCCAATATATAGAGCGCTCCATATATGGCCGACTGCGGCGCAATTGCGGGAAAGCAAACGCTGTCGTCGTGAAGGCGGTGCGGGACGCGACATGGCAGCGTTGAAAAACTTCAACGCATTTTCAACGCACTTTCAACACTCGCGCCGCCGCGAATATGGGATAATGTAGGCGTCTTGAGGGAACATGGAAAACGCGAGCGGAGGGAAAAGATGCTGTCAAAGTGCTATTCTGGGACGATTGCGGGAATCGATGCGACCATGGTCGAGATCGAAGTTAACGCGCATCCGTCGGACGAGCCGCGCTTCACCATCGTCGGTCTGCCGGACACCGCCGTCAGGGAGTCGAAGGATCGCGTGAGGAACGCGATACTGCACTCCGGCTACAAGCCGAAGTTCAACCTTTCCGTGACGGTCAATCTGGCTCCGGCCAACGTCAAGAAGGAGGGGCCGATCTACGACCTGCCCATCGCGCTGGGGCTGCTCCGCGCATCCAAACGCCTTGAGTGCGAAAACCTGCACGACTTCGCATTCGTCGGCGAACTCGCCCTCTCCGGCCAGGTGCGCCGCGTAAACGGCGCCCTGCCCATCGCGCTGGCGATGCGCAGACTCGGCAAAAAGGCGATCCTGGTGCCGGCGGAGAACGCCGAGGAGGCGAGCGTCGCGACGGGCATCGACGTCATCCCCGTATCTTCGCTCGCCGAAGCCGTCGCATTCCTCGTGGGGGAGGCGAAGATTGCGCCGGTCTTCACCGACCTCGCGGCTCTGGTCGCGGCGGACGACGGCAACGGCGACGACTTCGCCGACGTCAAAGGGCAGGAGACCGCCAAGCGCGCAATCGAGGTAGCCGTCGCCGGCGGACACAACATGCTGATGATAGGCTCGCCGGGCGCAGGCAAGACCATGCTGGCGCGCCGCATCCCCTCCATACTGCCGCCCATGAGCGCGGAAGAAGCGCTGGAGGTCTCCAAAATACACTCCGTCGCAGGCGCTTCCAAGGGAAATGGAACGTTCGTGACGCATCGCCCATTCCGCGCCCCGCACCACACCGTCAGCTCCTTCGGGCTGCTTGGCGGCGGCTCCCACCCGAAACCGGGCGAGGTCTCGCTGGCGCACAGGGGCGTCCTCTTCCTCGACGAGTTCGCGGAGTTCCCTCGGCAGGCGCTGGAAGTCCTGCGTCAGCCTCTGGAAGACGGGCACGTCACCGTCTCGCGAGCGACGGCCGCGCTCGACTTCCCGTCGCGCTTCATGCTCATAGCCGCCATGAACCCGTGCCCGTGCGGCTACTACAACGACCCGACGCGGGAGTGCCGGTGCTCACATATGCAGATCGTTCGCTATCAACAGCGCATCTCGGGCCCTCTCCTCGACAGAATCGACATCCAGACCGGCGTCAATCCTGTCAGCGCCAGAGACCTGCACAGACTGGGCAGCGGCGAATCCAGCGCTTCCATCAGGAGACGCGTGCTGGCCGCACGCGAAATACAGAAGGCCCGCTACAGCGGAATGCGGGGTGTGCTCACGAACGCGGACGTGAAAAGCCGCGACCTGCGCGACGTGTGCAAACTGACGCCGTCCGGCGAGACGGAAGTCCAGCGGACGATAGACGCGCTCAAACTCTCGGCCCGCGCCTACGACAGGATACTGCGCGTGGCGCGGACCATCGCCGACCTCGCCGGACGCGACCAGGTGGAGCGCGGCGACGTGTTCGAGGCGGCGACATACCGCCGTCTCGACGCTTCGGACGACTCCTTCTGGATCTGAAAGGCCGACGCCGTCCAAATGCAATGGCGGCCATCCAAAACCACGGGACGCGAAGAAAGGAGTTGAGACATGGGTGTCACGGGCTTGCGATGTTTCGAGTTCTGCCCAGACAGCGAACCTCTGACGGAACGCCACCTCCAGGCGCTATGGTACGACCGCGACATGCGCCCGCCTGTCATGCACGACTCCTCGGGCGCGGAAATACGCGTGGCGGACCCCGGCGAATGGAACCTGGGGCATGGCCCGGATTTCAAGCACGCCACGCTGGAGATCGGCAGGGAGCGCCGCAGGGTCTGCGGCGACGTGGAAATACACCTCCGCCCTTCGGATTGGACGGCTCATGGTCACGGCTCGGACCGCGCATACGACGGCGTCGTGGCCCATGTCACATGGACTGACGGGCCGACGCCACCGACGTTGCCGAAAGACGCGCTCTCCATTCCGATCGGGCGCATCATGGCATCCGACATCGGCTTTTCGCCTGAGCAGATCGACCTGACAGGCTATCCGTTCGCACGCCTGCCCATGGACGAGCGCCCGTGCCAGAAAGCCTTGGACGGCGACCCCGACCTCGCCAGGGCGGCGCTTTCCTGCGCGGGCGCGAAGCGCCTCTCCGTGAAGTCCAGGCGTTTCGCGGCCGCGCTCGCCGACGCATCCCGGCAGACCCGCCGGCAAGTCCTCTACGAGGCGCTGATGGCGGCTCTCGGCTACAAGAACAACGCGAACGCCTTTCGCTTCATCGCCAAGCGCATACCCTACGAGGCGGCGGTCTCCGAATGCGACAACCTTGCAATGGCATACCATGCCGCCGCAGACTTCACCGAATGGGATCTTCGCGGGGTGCGCCCAAACAATCTTCCCGCGAAACGGCTGGAGGCTGCCGCGAAATTCTTTGGCGCGGGCAGGATGGGGCCGCTGCTCGACACCGCCGACTTCTCGGCGGCAGGATGCCGCGGCATGGTCGCGATGCTGGCGAAAGACGGCTTCATGGGCCGCGCACGCGCCGCCGCCGTCATCGCCAACGTCCTGGCCCCGCTCGCAATGGCGGAAGGCCGCATTCCGCACCCTCCCGATTGGCTGCCGCCGGAGGATCTTTCAGGGCCTATGCGCCTGACCGCGTTCCGCCTCCTCGGGCGCGACCACAACCCTTCCGCGTTCTACCTGGATAACGGGCTGAGAATGCAGGGGCTGCTGCAGATCCACAGGGAGTTCTGCCTGACCCTCTATCCAGACTGCGAACGCTGCGCCGTCGCCGCACTCGGAGCAGCATAGCGAAGACGCCCGCCACGACATGCTGCCGCATCCCACCATATGCTCGACCGAGACGAAATGGCTGGCGGTCTGCGCCGCGCTCGCCATAGGCGAATATTGCGGCTTCCGCTGTCAGCCGTGGGCGGCCGCGTGGCCGCTCGCGCTGTTGCTGGCCACGCTGTGCGCCCTGTTCGGCTTCGGACTTCCGGCGAAAGGCTGGCCCTACGCCGCACTCGCATTCGTCGGCGCCGCGCTCGCGCTGCTGGACGTAAGCCGCCACGGCGCCGTGCTCAACGACATCCTCGTTCGCTCGTCGGGGCGGCCGCACTGCGCCGTCTTCACGCTGCGCGACGACGCCCGCGTCTCGCGAACCCCGAAAGGCGCGGTGCTGGCAGAGTTCCCCGGCAGGATCGGCGCCCTTCGCGTCAATGTGGTCGCCAGCTTGCCTCCAGGCTCCAACCCGCCAAAGGCGGGAGAGACGTGGCAGTGCACGGGGTGGCTTTCTGGCTTCCACGATGACAATGCCCTCCGCCGCCGCACGTTCAGCGTGCGCGGCAAGCGCGCATCGATCGTCCGCCTGGCGGACGGCACGGAAGCATGGTCGTGGCGGCGCGCGCTCTGCGCGATGAAGAAGAGCGCGGCGCGACGGCTCCGCGCCGGACTTGACGGCAACGAGGACTCCCACCGTCTGCTCTGCGCGATGCTTCTAGGCGAACGCTCGCTGATGGACGCAAGGGAGCGGCAGGACTTCATCGGCGCTGGCGCTATGCACGTCTTCGCGATATCCGGGCTGCACGTTATGGTCGTCGCCCGGATATTCATCCTCGTGAGCGTCGCCACTCTGCTGCCTCTGAGGTTCGCGGGCGTAGTCGCGGTTCCTCTGCTTTGGCTCTACGTCATGATGGTCGGCTCGCCTCCCAGCGCCGTGAGGGCGGCTGGCATGGCGTCGCTATGCATGGCCGCGCCCATGTTCTGGCGCAGGCCGAACGGCATCGTGGCATGGGCTATGGCGTTCTTCGCCGCACACGTCGCAAATCCTTCGCAACTGATGGATGCCGGGAGCGGACTCTCGTTCGCGGTCATGCTCGCCATCGTCGTCACCATGCGCCTGTGCGGATGGGCGGTGAACCGACCGGTCTTCGGCACGCTGCTCGTCTCTAGCATCGCCTGGGCGGCGGGGCTGCCGATCGCGGTGCGCCTCTTCGGCCACATCTCGTTCGGAGGACTGCTGGCCGGCCCCATAGTGATTCCGGCGGCCACGTGCGCCACGATATGCGGCGTCATCGGCATAATGGCGAGTTTCATCTCCCCGCATCTCGCCGCCTACCCCAACGCCTTCGCCGGGCTGATCATGCGCTTCATGACCGCCGTTTCGGCGATGATCGCGAAGATTCCAGGCGCATACCTGAACGTCGCCAACTGGTCGATGGTCGAATGCCTGGCATGGTATGCCGCGCTCGCCGCCGCCATGTGGCTGGCGGTCAGGATCCACGAACGCCGCGCGACCACCATCTGACTACTCGCGCCGCGCACGGGCGAAGACGCCGCCCCTCATGCCGGGCGGGTGCGTTGCCTGCCGATGGAGAGCAGATGCGCCTCGCCGGCGTAGATGCGCTCTGAACCGACGACAAGCGCTCCGTCGTCTGCAACGCCGCCGCACATGCCTGTCGCTGGCGCGGTGTCTCCATCCGTGCGGCGGATTGAAACGACGTGGCCTTTCAGGGCGTCCAGACGGGATATCTGCGGCAGCAGGGCGGCGAATCCCTCGTTCCTCCAGCGGGACGCAAAACGCTCAAGAGAGGCGAGGATGGCGTCGCGGACGTCGATGACGGAGGCGTCGGAGCCGAGAAGACGCAGCGACGTGGCGCGCCCGGCGAGTTCTGCGGGGAAGCGCGCCTGGCGGACATTGACGCCGATGCCTGCGACGACGTTGTCTCCGTGACGCTCGCAAAGCACGCCGGCGAGCTTAAGCAGACCGTTTCGCCCTGCGGCCACCACTATGTCGTTTGGCCATTTCAGCCGCAGTCCGGGCGAATGCGCGGCAAGCGCGTCTGCCACCGAAAGGCCGACGACCAGCGGAAACGTTGCGACTTCCGCGGCATCCATGCCTGCGGCGTCCACGACAGCCGACATCATGAGATTCTCGCCTGGCGGCGACAGCCACCTGTGGTCTAGGCGTCCGCGCCCGGCGCTCTGGTGCCCCGCAGTGAACACATCGCCCGGCGCACCGGCCAGCGCCAGGGTGTTGGTCGATTCCGTCTCATCGAAATGGTGTATCTTCCACATGGCGCGCGTCGGCGGTCAGGACTCGCCGTCAAGTCCCCTGATTTCGTATTCCAGCGCCACCCCGAAACGATGCAGCACACGTTGGCGGCAAATCTGGGCCAGCGCGAGGATGTCGCTGGCCGTCGCGCCGTCGCCGGCGGCGATCACGTTGGCGTGCCCTTCCCAGACGTATGCGCCGCCGACGCGCAGGCCCTTGGCGCCTGCCGCTTCCAGCAGCCGCCCGGCGTGGTCGCCCGCAGGGTTTTTGAAGACGCTGCCACAGCAGCGCGCCGGGAATTTCAGACGCTTCGCGAGATACGTCCCAGCCGACTCTGCGGCGTTCGCCGCGAGACCCAAAACTTCCGCCTCGAACTCCACATCCTGTATTTCGCCGCAAATTGACGACGCGCGGTAGCCAAAGCCGCAATCCTTTCCTGCGATCCATCTGCCATCGACCTTGACGCGCCTGACGACCTCGCAGATGGAATGGCCGAATGCTCCGGCATTCATCTTCACCCATCCACCGATCGTGCCGGGGATGCCAGCCATCCATGGAATGCCCAGCTCTGCGCCGGACCGTCCGGCAGGCCCGGCTGTGTGCACATACTCGTCGTCGGTCGTCAGATCCGTTATCCACAGGTTGGACCCCATGCCCACGATATGGCGCACTCCGCCGCCCACCGATTTGTTTGCCGTGCGGAAGAAAGTGGGCGCCTGTCGATGAGGTGCACGGGGATGAAAGGACGCAGCGCCGGCGGGCGTTTCCAAGCGCTTGATTTTCTCCAGCAAATCACCGGCTCCGAGAACGAGCGTGACGTCGCCCGGCCTCCGCTCCAGGGAAACATGCCTCCACGCCTCCCGGCAAGACCGGGCGAGGAAAAGGCGCGGCACCGTGGCGGCGGCGCGAACGGCCGCGTACAAATCGGCGACATGTCCGCCCTCGACGGGCTGCTCGAATGCAGGATAGGTCGGGCACAGCACCACTTCGTCGGCGCCTGGGAATGCGCTGGCGAACTCGTCCAGCAACGCCTTGGTGCGCGAATAGCGGTGCGGCTGGAACAGGATGCGCAATCGCCCTTCGCAGACCGCGCGGGCCATGGATACTGCGCACTTCATCTCCGTGGGATGATGCGCGTAGTCGGCATAGACGCCGTCCGCAATCCGCTGGAAACGCCTGTCCGGCAGCTGCGCCACCGCTTCCGGCAGACAGGCGGCGATACGTTCCCGGCTGTGCCCGCGCCGCAACGCCACCTCGATGGCCGCGCGTGCGTTGCGCCGGTTGTGTTCGCCAACGACCGGGATTTCCCAGCCGTCAGCCTCAAGCGACTCCGCCTCGACCACGTCACCGGCGGCGCGGCGCGCCGCCTCGAAACAGGCGTCATATGCGGACTTGTCGGGAAAATGGTCGGGGTGGTCGTATTCGCAGTTGGTGACGACCAGTGTGCGGGCGTGGTAGAGCGCGAGCGTCCCGTCCGATTCGTCCGCCTCCACCACAAGAGGGCCGGTGCCAGTGCGCGCCACCGGGCAATTGCCGGTCTCGCCGCCGATCGCCCATGCCACATCCTCGCCGAGGGCCAGGAGCAGCCTGGCCGTGAACGTTGCCGTGGTGGTCTTGCCGTGCGAACCGCAGACCGCGATGGTGTCGCGCCGCGATGCCATTTCGGCCAGCAGTTCGCCGCGATACCGCACCCTGCCGCCGGAGGCGGAGAGTTCTGCGCATCCTTCAGGGACGGCCGGCGTGGCGACGACGCAGTCCGCCGCCGCCACATGTGCCGGATCATGGCCGATGGCGACGCCTATGCCCAGAGACTCCAGCCATCGAGTGCGCGGCGACTCGCGCAGGTCGCAGCCGTCCACATCGTGCCCCTCGCCCTTGAGAAGCACGGCGAGCCCGGCCATCCCCACTCCGCCAATCCCTATGAAATGATACTTCATGCGGCGAATATTATGCCATCTTCGAAATCTCTCATCCATCCAGTCCCCGCATTCCGGCCCTCACGGGCGAAACCGCGGTTCCAACGCATGGAACGCACCCCGACCGCCATGCGCATCCGCAACGGCGGCCAGGGCCGTCCTCGCTCGTTTCGCCGCACCCGAAGCGCCAGGGCGGTCAGACTTGACGACGGATGACGCGCTTGGCCTTGCCCTCGCTGCGCGGGAGCGATCCGACAGGAAACACGTCGCCCTTCGGCAAGAAGCCGAGACGTTCGCGCAAATGCTTCGCGACGGTGTGGCCCGTCACTCCAGGCTCTGCCTCGACGTTGATCGTGACGTCGGTCATGCCGGCGTGCTCCTCGAGGATGATCTGGAACTCGTCCTTGACGCCCGGTATCTCCATGAGCGCCTGTTCCACCTGGCGCGGATAGAAATTGACGCCCTTGACGATGAGCATGTCGTCCGTGCGGCCAGTAATGCGGTCGATGCGGATGTGGGTGCGGCCGCACTCGCATTTCTCGCGGCTGAGTATACGCGATATGTCGTGGGTGCGGTAGCGGATGATGGGCATCGCCTCGCGCGTCAGCGAAGTGAACACGACTTCCCCGTATTCGCCGTCCGGCACGTTCTTGCCGGTGACGGGATCTACGACCTCCGTAATGTAGTGGTCGTCCCAGACATGGATGCCGGCATGCGCCTTGCAATCCTGGCCAGTTGTGCCGATGCCGCCGGTCTCGGTCATTCCGTAGATGTCGAAGCACTCGATGTGCAGACGCTTCTCTATGCGGCGGCGCATCTCGTCGGAAAAGGTCTCGGACCCGAAGATGCCGACCTTCAAAGAGGGGATGTCGTGGTCGCCGGAAGGATCGGCGTCGAGCTTCTCGATGATACGCGGCACGTATGAGACTACCGAGCAGAAGCCCTTTACCTTGAAGTCGCGCATCAGGCGTATCTGGCGCTCGGTATTTCCGCTTGAGGCCGGAACGCAGAAGAGGCCGGCCTTGCGGCATCCCTGGTAGCAGCCGAAACCGCCGTTGAACAGCCCGAACGTGGGCATGATCTGGAATGCGTCGCCCGTCTGGAGCCCGGCCATGGCAAAGCATCTGGCCATGCATTCGCCCCATTGGACGAGATCGCCCTTGGTATAGGCCATGACGACGGGAGTGCCAGTCGAGCCGGACGACATATGGAACTCCCGCAGGTCTTCGCGCGGGACGCAGTTCATCTTTAGCGGATAAGCCTCGCGGAAGTCCTCCTTCGTGAGGAACGGCAGATGCGTCAGGTCGTCGAGGCTCTGCACGTCGTCAGGCGAAGCAACGCCGGCGCTTTCCAGGCGCGAACGGTAGAAATCGTTTCCCCAGACGCGGCGGAGCGTCTTCTGCAGCCCCTTGAGCTGGAGTTTCTCCAGCTCCTCGCGGGGCATCGTTTCCATGTCTCTGTTCCAGTACATATGCGGGCAGTATGGTGTTTTGAGGTGTGCAAGTGCGGATCATGCGCCGGCGGCGGCACGTCCGAGGTCGAACGCCTTGATGTTGAGATCGAGGAGCTTCGCCTTGGAACCCGTGAAGCTCTCGCGCATGGTCTGCTTCCAGTCGTCAGATGGAAAAGGCGTCAGCGTGGAAAGAGCGCCGGCCAAAACCATGTTCATCGTGCGCTCGTTTCCCACCTCGTCGCGGGCAATGCGTGCGGCATCTACGACGATCGCGCCAGGAAGCGCGGCGGCGAGTCGCGCATCAAGGTCTGCGACATCCTGCTGCTGCCCCGACGAGACGGTGACAGGCACGAGGTAGGTGTCTGCGACAACGGCGCGTCCGTGCTTGGCAAGGAGATGCGCCCACCTGACAGCTTCCAACCTGTCGAACGAAACCAGTATGTCGCTGGTCCCCTCCTGGATGATCGGCGAGGCGACAGCCGCGCCAAACCTGACCTGGCTTATGACGGAGCCTCCGCGCTGCGCCATGCCGTGGATTTCACTCTTCTTGACGTCGAAGCCGGCGCGAGCGGCGGTTTTCGCCAGCAGATCGGAAGTCAGCAGAGTCCCCTGGCCTCCGACGCCGACCAGCGACACGTTCACAACTTTGCTGTCCATTCAGCCGACCCTCTCGACGGTTATCTCGGGATCGATCTCCTGCAGCGAAGTCTCGATGCCCTGTTTCAGTGTCATCATCGCAAACGGGCACGAACCGCAGTGTCCGACGAGTTTGAGGTAAACCACCTTGCCGTCGATCTTGACCAGTTCGAGGTCGCCGCCATCAGCCTGCAACCCGCCACGAAGCTCTTCAAGCCGTGCCTTGATCTGTTCTTCCATGTTTCTGCTCCTTTCTTGAGACGCGCGATATTATACCAAAAAGCGGCGAAAGATGCAAAAGCGGGGGCGCCTGGCGGCCGTCACCAGCTGCGCTGGACGCCAGCGGAGAACTGGTACAGCATATCGCATCCGTCCGAGACGCCAAACGTAGCGCCGGCGTCGAACCTGAGCGACCAGCGGTCGTCGATGTGCCAGAACGACCCAAGCCCGCCGCACGGGCCGAAGTCCGTGTCGATCCAGTCTCGGAAACCAAACGTGAAGAACGGGTCTAGCCGCTCGTATCCCCACCAGTGCCAAAGGATGCCGGAAGCGACGGCGCGCCTGTTCTCGGCCCACGTCCCCTCCGCCTCGATCGCCCAAAATTCGTTGAGATAGTAGCCGCCGCGAACGGCGGCGCCAGCGACTCGCCCCATCGAACTCCCGCCTTCCGGCAACGCGAGCGCTCCGCCGACGCCCGCGAACCAGCGGTCAAGTTCAAAGTAGTCGCCTTCCGCAAAATCACCAACGTCGGCGCCGGAGGCTCCGAACATCGTGGCGAACGCGACCACAAACAATGCGTGACGGCCGATAGCCATGCTACGTCACTTGACGGACACGCGTTCGGCGACAAACGCCTCGAGGGCTTTGCCTGCCGAGCGCACAGACGAACCGGGGAACGCCTTTGGAGAGAGGAGCCTAGAGCCAGGAAGAAGCTCGGCGAACTCTTTGCCGACGCGCTGCATACCGCCGCCGCCGTGGGTCTGGAATATGGCGACGTGCTTGCCCTTGAGCGCGGACGCATTCTCCGTCACCCACGTGCGCACGGGCGGGGCCATCGTACCCCACCAGTTGGGCGTGCCGACGAACACGACGTCGTACTTGCCGACATCCAATCCCTTGATCGGCATGATGGGGCGCAGCTTCTTGCCGTAGCACTCCGGATTTGCCTCGTCGCAGCAGGCGCGGTAGTTGGCGCTGTAAGGCGTCTGCGCCTTTATCTCGAAGATGTCCGCCGCGGCCTTCTTCGCGATCGTCTCTGCGGCGAAGCGCGTATTGCCGTCAGGGCTCCAAGAGAAGTATATGACGGCGACCTTGCCTTTTTCGACCTCGACAGGCTCTGCGGCCTGCGCGAAACCTGCGGCGCACGACGCCGCCACAACGACTCCAGCAATCATTTTTTTCATTTGCGGTATTCCTTGCGTCAGTTCTTGAAAGAGTGGATTGGCGCTGGTATGCGGCCCCTGCGCGACACGAAAGCTTCGCACGAGAAACGATTCACCGGCATAACGGGCGCATGGCCGAGCAGGCCGCCGAACTCGACCGTGTCGCCTACGGTCTTCCCCACCACGGGTATGACGCGCACGGCGGTGGTCTTCTGGTTGACCATGCCTATCGCCGCCTCGTCCGCTATTATCCCGGAAATGGTCGACGCGGTGGTGTCGCCGGGGATGGCGATCATGTCAAGGCCCACCGAGCAGACGCACGTCATCGCCTCCAGCTTCTCGATGGCGAGAGCGCCGACGTTCACCGCGTCGATCATCCCCTGGTCCTCGCTGACGGGAATGAAGGCGCCTGATAGGCCGCCGACGTAGCTGGACGCCATTACGCCGCCCTTCTTCACCTGGTCGTTCAACAGCGCGAGCGCGGCGGTCGTGCCTGGCGCGCCGGGATGCTCTAGACCGATTTCGCGAAGTATGTCGGCTACGGAATCGCCTACCGCCGGAGTGGGGGCGAGCGACAGGTCGATGATGCCGAACGGGACGCCGAGCCGTTTCGCCGCCTCCTGCGCGACCAGCTGCCCGACGCGGGTGATCTTGAACGCCGTGCGTTTTATCGTCTCGCAAAGCGTTTCGAAATCCGCTCCGCGAATCGCCTTCAGCACATGGTTGACCACGCCAGGCCCGGACACGCCGACGTTGATGACGGCATCCGCCTCGCTCACGCCATGGAACGCGCCTGCCATGAACGGATTGTCATCCGGCGCATTGCAGAGCACGACGAGCTTCGCGCAGCCAAGCGAATCCCTGTCGGCAGTCTTCTCCGCCGTCGCCTTCACGATCTCGCCCATCAGCCGGACGGCGTCCATGTCGATGCCGGTCTTGGTGGAGCCGACGTTGACCGACGAGCAGATGCGCTCCGTCGAAGCCAGCGCGTCGGGGATGGAGCGGATCAAGAGCTCGTCCGCCTTTGTCATGCCCTTCGAGACGATGGCCGAATAACCACCTATGAAATTCACGCCGAGCTTCTTCGCCGCCTTGTCGAGCGTCTTGGCGATGCGGACGAAATCCGCCGATCTGCGGCAGCACGACGCGCCCACGATGGCGATGGGCGTCACCGATATGCGCTTGTTGATGACCGGCACGCCGAACTCGCGGCCTATCTCGTCGCCCGTCATGACGAGATCCTTGGCAAGCGAAGTCAGCTTCTCGTATATGCAGCGGCACGTTTCCGCGACCGTGGTCTTGGCGCAGTCGAGCAGGCTGACGCCCATCGTTATCGTCCGAACGTCGAGATTCTCTTCGAGAATCATCTTGTTCGTTTCCAGCACCTCGCTGATGTTTATCATATGCGATGCATCTTCTCGAAGATTTCAGACTTCTGCACGCGGATCTTCATCCCCATCTCCACGCCCAGACGCGTGAGGTCCGCGGAAAGCATGTCGAACGCCGTCGCCGCCTTGGAGTAATCGACTATCATCATCATGTTGAAGTAGTCCTGCACCACAGTCTGGGATATGTCGAGAATATTGACCTTCTCGCTCGCCAGATATGTGCATGTCTTCGCGAGAATGCCGACGGCATCCTTGCCCACTACTGTTATTATCGCTTTTTTCATAAGGCTTGTGCGCTTTGATTGGTTTCGTCTGGCGGCCAGGGAAATTTGGCGGGCTGCTCTGCGGCGCACGTGGCTACTCTCGCCCGGCGATCCCCTTCAGCCCTTGTTCAATGGTGCACCCGGAGGGACTCGAACCCTCACACCTTGCGGCATCGGAACCTAAATCCGACGTGTCTGCCATTTCACCACGGGTGCTCTTTTTAGTCGTCAATTGCCAGTTTCTGGTCGTTGGTTGCCTATTGCTGTGCTTTTGCAGGGCTTTCGCAAACACCATACCGCCAAAATCTACCGGCCGCTATCGGCTTTTCTGCAGTTTCTCCTTGTGAGAGTAGAAGATGCGCGTTTTGTTCGCGAAGGTCTGCGCCGCCGGGAATGTGGACGGGTTGGAGAGGCGCTGAAACTCCTCCAACGTCTCTTTCTGGCGCTTGTCGAGGTTTGACGGCACTTCGAAAACGATGCGGGCGTCCAAATCACCCACTTCGCCACGAAACGACCTCACACCCTTCCCGCGCAGACGGAACACCTTTCCGTTCGGCGTCCCCGCAGGAAGTTTGAGCTGGGCCATTCCGTCCGGCGTGGGGATATCGACGGTGCCGCCGAGCGCCGCCGCGATCGGCGAGACCGGGACTTCGACGCCGAGGTCGAGACCGTCGCGCTCGAATATGTCGCTCGCCTTGACGTTGATTAGCACGTAGAGGTCGCCAGGCTCGCCGCCGCGGACGCCGCCACCGCCCTTTCCCGCCAACCGCAGACGCGAACCCGAATCGATCCCCTGCGGAATCTTCAGGGATATGTGCTGGGGTTTTGTCACGTGGCCGGTGCCGCGACACGAGCGGCAGGGTTTGTCTATCACCGAGCCTTCGCCTCCGCAGCGCGGGCAGGTTTGGCGTATCTGGAAGATGCCGCCGCCGGCTATGACCACGCCCGAGCCATGGCAAGTCGCGCAGGTCGTGCGACGAGAACCGGGCGCCGCACCGGTGCCGTGGCATTCGTCGCACTGCGCAGGCAGCGTCAGGTCGATGGTGCGCTCGGAACCGAAAATCGCCTCGTCGAAATCCACATCCAGCCGGAACGTCATGTCATCGCCGCGCTGCGGTGCGCTCGGATCCGCCCTCTGGCGGCCGCCTCCCATGCCGCCGCCGAAGAAGCTGGAGAACCCGCCGCCGCCGAAGAAGCTGGAGAGGATGTCGTTGAGATCGACGTCCTGGAAATGCGAGAAGTCTCGCCCGAAGTTGAAGCCGCCCGGCCCGAAATTCACGCCTTCGTGGCCGAACTGGTCGTAGCGCTGGCGCTTCTCAGGGTTGGAGAGGACCTCGTACGCCTCGGAGATTTCAGTGAACTTCTCCTTGGCCTCCGGGTTGTCCGGATTGCGGTCTGGGTGATATTTCATCGCCAGTTTGCGGTAGGCGGACTTGATCTGGTCCGCCGTCGCGTCCTTGGCGACGCCAAGCATCTCGTAATAGTCGCGTTTCCTGTCAGTCATTGTCTGCCTTCTTCCCGGAAGAGACCACCACCTGCGCGGCGCGGAGGACTTTGCCTTTCAGCATCCACCCCTTCTTGCTCTCTATGGAGACCCTGCCTTCCTCCACTTCGTCGGACGGCAGGGTGGCGATGGCGTCCATGCGCTCGGTGTCGAGCGCCTCGCCGACGGAATCGAACGGCTCCGCTCCACGCTCCTTGAGCGACTTGAGCAGCGAATCATAGACCAGCTGCACGCCCTTGACGAACGCATCCTCCTTGTCCGGCGCCTTGTCCAGCGCGAGCGCGAGGTTGTCGACCGCAGGGAGAACGTCCTTGAGTATGTCGGCCTCCGCGAAACGATAGGTGTCCTCGCGGTCGCGGGCGGCGCGCTTCTTGTAGTTGTCGAAGTCGGCCAACGTGATTGCGTAAAGCGCCTTCCAGTCCGGTTCGGCCGGCTTTTCAGCAGGCTTGCCGCCGGCATCCGCCTCTGCGGAAGCCGTGTCCGGCCCGCCGACGCACTCTCCCCCGGCCGCCTCCTCAGACGGTGCAGGCGCTTCCGCGCCGACGGCGGCCGAGGCTTCCTTCTTCTCTTCGTTGTCTTCCATTTTCTTTCTTCGCCAGAATCCCATCGCTTTCCTTGTGTCCTAGCATCTTATCTGCCCCGCCTTGGCGAGCATCTTGGCCTCGACCGACTGGATTTCCGCGAAGCCCTGCGAGGAGTGGGGGTTCAGGCCGTCCGACGCCTCCATGGAGGAGTCGGCTTCATTGTAGATGGAGGCCGTCAGCCCGGAGAGGCCCTCGAAAAAGATGTTGCCCTTGTAGAGTCCGAGCGTCACTTCCGCAGTCGCCTTGTCCGCCCAGACCTGGATTGCGGCGCGGGCCGCCTGCGTCGCGGGGTCGAACCAGCGACCATCGTATATCTGGTCTGCGACGAGTTTGGAAAGCTGCTGGAAGAAGAGCGTGGAGCGGCGGTCCATCACGCCCTCGTATATGTATTTCAGACCCCAAGACAGGACTTCCATTCCCGGAGCCTCATAGACGCCGCGGGACTTGGTGCCGATGATGCGGTTCTCGAGCGCGTGCTTCATCCCGATGCCGTTGCGGCCGCCTATCTTGTTCACGGCCAGCATCACTTCGTAGGGCGACAAGACCTGGCCGTTGATGGCCACGCACCGCCCCTTCTCGAACTTCAGCACGACCTTCTCCACGGCGTCTGGCGCCTGTTCGGGCCACACGCCCATGGTCGGCTCCACGATCCGCATCGACGTCTCCATGGACTCCAGATCCTCCGCCTCGTGCGAGAGGCCCGCCAGATTGCCGTCCGTCGAATATTTCTTCCTGGTGCCTGCGAAAGCCACAATGCCGCGCTGCGCCAGGAACTCCACCATCTGGGTGCGGCCAGGGAACTTCTTGAGCAGATCGGAGTCGCGCCACGGCGCATACACGCCAAACGATGGATCGAGCACGTTCACGTAGCGCTCGAAACGCATCTGGTCGTTGCCGCGTCCCGTCGCGCCGTGCACGAGCGCCACGCAACCGGCTGCCTTCATCGCGGGCAGCAAGGCCTGCACCGTGACGGCGCGGGCGATGCCAGTCGAGTTCCAATAGCCGCCGTCGTACATCGCCTGGCACTTCACAGTCTCGAAGCAGATGTCCGCCATCTCCTTCGTCACATCTACAATCGTCGTGTCCACGCCCGTAGGCGCCATTTTCTTCTTGATGTCGTCGATGTCCTTCTCGTCGGGCTGGCCGACGTTCGCGGAAAACGCCTTGACCTTCACGCCAGCATCCTGAAGCACGCAGCAGATCGTCTTGGAATCGAGGCCGCCGCTCACGCAAACGCCTACCGTCTTGCCCTTCAAATCTTCCAGTTTCATATCGTTTCTCCTTTTCTTGTACTGGGCGCATATTATAGCACAACTGCCCCTTTTGGGTCAAGGTGTCGCACGGCTGGAGTTTACGGCTCGATAGGCGGGCGAAAAAGCGCGGCAACCGCCCGCCGTTTTTCGGCAGAATACCGACTCGCACAACAAACAAGACAAGGAGGTTGCCGCATAAGGCCTATATACACGGAGAAGAGGCTGAGCCGGAATCTGGACGACGAGACGCTGGGGGCGTCCGTGGCCGAGGCCGTCCTGAGGGACGGCGCACGGTCGGTGAGAAGCGACACCCTCCTTCTCGTCGACCCGACGGAGATCCGCAAGGAGTTCTCGTACAAGATGGAGTTCGTCACCCGCGTCAGGGACGCGAGCCGTTCGTCGAAGGAGGGCCGGGACGTCCTCGTGAACGGATACCACGGCTGCATGGTCGCGGCCTGCCGCCCGGGCGGACGCAAGACCGTGCCGCTCGCGCTGAAGCTCTGGTCGTCTCGCTCTCCCGGCTTCAAGGGCGAGAACGACGAGGTGCTGAAGATCATAAGGGCGGTGTACGCCGCGACGGGGGGCAAGGGC
>CAMOIK010000024.1 GCA_946615875.1 uncultured Verrucomicrobiota bacterium
TGGAGGGCGGGGCGGCGCGAGGCTCCCAAATGGCGCCGCGCAGGCAACGCCGCCGGCTCCTGCGCTCCATCGCCCGCCATCCTTCATCCATCATTCTTCATTGCTCGTCAGCTACCATCCGCCGACGGAATATGGTATAATACCGACCAATGGATACGACGATCGAAAAGGGAATGACGCGGCGAGACTTTCTGGCGGGCTGCACGGCCCTGGCCGGGAGCGCGCTGCTGGGCGGCGGCGCGGCGCCATGCGTTTCGCCGCGTCTGCGGATTGGCGTGCTTTCCGACATCCATGTGACGAAGCGCGAGGACTCCGGGACGTTCGAGAAGGCGCTGCGATGGTTCCTTGAGCAGGGCGTGGACGGAGTGCTCGTCACCGGCGACCTTGTGACGAGAGGGACGATAGCCGAGCTGGAGGCGGTGGCGGATACATGGCAGAGGGTGTTCCCGGGCGATCTCGCGCCCGACGGCCGCCGCGTCGAACGGCTTTTCCTCCTCGGCAACCACGATGTCGATGGATTCGTGTCGGCCGCATCGTGGCCGCATCGCCAGGTGCCGTCGCGCGAGGAGGCGGAGCGCACGTGCATAGCCTTCCACCGCGAGGAGACGTGGCGGCGCCTGTTCGGCGAGGACTACCGCCAGATAGCGGTGAAGGAAGTGAAGGGCTACCGCTTCGTGCTCAACAGCTGGGTGTCGCGGGCGCTTGGCGAACACGACGCCCTGGAGGAATTCTGGAGCGCTTTCGCGCCGACCATCGACCCGTCGCGTCCGTTCTTCTACTGCCAGCATCCCCATCCGAAGGATACGTGCGCCGCCGGCTATCTCCTCGGCGGCGCGTTCTGGGGAGGCGGCTGGGACGACGGCGCATCGACCCGCCTCCTTTCGCGCCATCCAAACTGCATCGCGCTCTCCGGCCACTCGCACTATCCCATCGACGACGAGCGCTCGATATGGCAGGGGGCGTTCACCAGCGTGAACTGCGGATGCGCGCGCGGCTTCGCTTTCACTTTCCCGGGGCGCGAGAACGGCCACGCCGTGCCGGACATGAAGGCTGGCACGACATTCCAGATGCCGCCGCTGGACTTCAGGCGCATCCGCCAGGGGATGCTGATGGACGTGTTCGACGACCGCGTGGTGTTCCACCGCAGGGAGTTCGTGAACGACCGCCAGCTCGGCCCCGACTGGACGGTGCCGCTGGGCCTGGGCGCCACGCGCCCGTACGAATTCGAGCCGCGCCGCCGCGCATCCCGTCCGCCGCGTTTTCCAGACGGCGCGGCGGTGGCCGCGGCCGGGCGCGAAGACGGGCGCAACCGCAAAGGCGAGGCGTGTGCGCAGGTCTGCGTATCCTTCCCGCCGGCGGAGGGGGCGTTCGACTACGAGGTCTGCGCGGTGGAGAAGATCGCCGACTTCACGCGCATCTGCGCGTCAAAGAGGGTGTTCGCGCCGGACGCCTTCCTGGGCGTGGCGGACGGCGGGGCGCAGGTTGAATGCGTCTTCGCCAAAGACGAGCTTCCCGCCGGCGGGGAACTCCGCTTCGCGGCGCGCCCCTTCAACTGCTGGGGAAGGCCGGGGAGCGCCATCGCTTCGGACTGGGCGACGATATGACGCCAGGAGGTATGGAATGTTCGCGATGAGAAAAGCCGTGCTGGCCGCAGCGCTTTCGTGCGGCGCGGCGACGGCGGCGCACGCAGCCGCCTTGACGGGAGTTTCGGACAGGAACCCAATAGGCTACCGGGCCGGGGAAGAGATGGTGTTCACGCTGACGCCGAAGGGCGGCGAGCGCGTCAGATGGATCCGCACCGGCGACGACGGGCGGGAGGAGAAGGGCGAGGCCCCCGCCTCCGCCCCGGTCGTGCTGCGGACGTCGCTCGACAGGCCGGGCTTCGTCAGGATAGTCGCCGAGCTCCTGGGCGGCGACGGCGAGAGGCTGGCGCGCTTCGACGGCGGCGCCGGCGCGGACGTCGCCGCGATACGCCAGGACAAGGAAGAGCCGGACGACTTCGACGCCTTCTGGGCGAGGCGGCGCCAAATCCTCTCCGCAGTCCCCATGGACGGTGCGACGTGCCGCGAGATCGCGAGCGGGCGAGACGACGTGCGGCTCTATGAAATCTCCGTGCCGTGCGCCGGGCCTCGCCCCGCCACGGGCTTCCTCTCCGTCCCGGCCGCTCCGGGCAGATACCCGGCGCATATCCGCTTCCATGGCTACAACGCGAGCTGGGCGAAGGCGGCGCGGACGCCTCCGCCGCCGGACACGCTGCGGGCGGACCGCCTGACGCTGCTCCTTTCCGCGCACGGTTACGAACTCGGGCGCGACGCCGGATACTACAAGGAACTGCGGGCGCAGTGCGGCTCCAACGGCTACGACTACGCATTCGACCCCGCGCAGAACGCCGACCCGGACAAGGCGTATTTCTGCGGCATGGCGTTTCGCGTGATGCGCGGCCTCGAATACCTGAAGAGCCGCCCGGAGTGGGATGGCCGGACGCTCGTGGCGGAAGGCGGCAGCATGGGCGGCCTGCAGTCCATATGGGCGGCCGCGCTGGACGGCGACGTGACGGAGTGCCGCCCTTACATCCCCTGGTGCTGCAACATCGCGGGCCCGGAGTCCGGGCGCGCCCATGGCGACTGGCACGTGGCGTGGACTCCGGCGCTGGGCTACTACGACGCCGCGAACATGGCGCGCCGCATCCCGGCTACGTGCCGCACCATCGTTACGCGAGCCGGGCTGGGCGACTACATCTGCCCGCCATCCGGCGTGATGGCGTTTTACAACAACTTGGCCTGCCCGAAGCGCATTACCTTCGTGCAGGGCGCGACGCACTTCGCCATGCCGCCGAAGCCCCGGCAGACGGCCGAGCTGGACCGCGGCATATCGCCGTGGCGCGTCCCGTCGTGGGATGCGCGGCTCACTGCGCCCGGCCTGCTGGGTTCGCGCTCCTACCACGTGCAGGGTATGTGCGTGGCGTCCAACGCCCTGTATTTCGCGATGTACGACCAGCTCGCCAAGACAGACTGGATGGGAAGGGCGGTGAAGTCGGTGCCGGTCCCGAAGCACACGGGCGACATATGCCTATGGCGCGGCCGCATCTACGCGGCCTGCTGCGCAGAGCGCGGCGACCCTTCGTCCGAGAAGGGCTGCATCCGCGTGTATGACGAAGACCTGAATTTCCTGCGCGAGAGGAGGTTTGAGCGTCCTGCGGACGGCATTACGTGCATCGGCGGCGTTCTATACGTGGGGCTGGGGCCGGGCGGAACAAAGGCCGAGCCATATCGCGGCAACTGGTATGGCCGCTTCGACGCGGAGTCGCTGGAGCCGCTGGGCGAGCCGGTGCGCATCGACCACGGGCACGACTGCTGCGCGGGCGTGCAGAACATGGCGACGGACGGCGAGCACCTGTTCGTCAGCGTATATACGCCCGACGAACGGGCGCAGACGCCGGACTTCATAGTGTTCGACCGCGACTTCAACGTGCTCGCCCTGCACAGGTTCGCCCACCGCCAGGGGCTGGACGTGGTGCCGGGCGGCGATGCGACCGCCGTGCGCTTCATCTACGCGACCACGGTGAACTGGATGGAGCGCCCCAAGGGGGACGATGCACCGCCGGTGCAGGCTCTCTGGCAGTTCGCGGAGATGAAGGACGGCCGCATCCGCGACATCACGCGCCACTGCATCTACCGCAAGCCGTGGGACAGGGGCGATGGCGAATGATGAACGATGGCTTTCAGAGGGGGCGGGAGACCCGAACCCCGGACCCCGAAACCCAAGATCCGATATCCTAAACCCGAGATCTGCAAAGGAGGAGACCATGAAGACCGATCTTTACGCCATAGACGCCCGCTGCACGCGGCGCATTTTCCTGAAGGGGTTGGGCGCGTTCGTCGCAATGCCCCTGGCCGGGTGCCGCATCCCCGGCGAGAGACCGTTGGCGCGTTTCGGCATCGTTACGGACTGCCACTACGCAGACATACCATGGGCGCACCGTCCGCATCCGGTGGGTGACGCATACTACCGCGAGTCCGCCGACAAGCTCGCCGAGTGCGTCGCCGTGATGAACCGCGAGGGCGCCGACTTCCTCGCGGAGCTCGGCGATTTCAAGGATCTCGGCCCCGACAAGGCCGCCACCCTCGCATACCTAGACAAGATCGAGGGCGTGTTCCGCGGTTTCGCGGGCGATCGCTACCACGTCTTGGGCAACCACGACTTCGACGCGCTGGACAAGGCGGAGTTTCTCTCGCGCATCTCCAACGCAGGCCAGCCGTCGGCGCTGCCGCACTATTCGTTCGAGCGCGGCGGCGTGAAGTTTGTGGTGCTCGACGCCTGCCACACGTCGGCGATGGAGGACTACCGCCCTGGCAACTGGGATTGGCGCGACGCCAACGTGCCGCCCGCCCAGCTGGCGTGGCTTGAGCGCGAGCTTGCGTCCGCCGCCGGTCCAGCCGTCGTTTTCTGCCACCAGTGCCTGGACCCCGGCGCGGACGCCAACCACCTGGTGCGCAACGCCGCCGCCGTGCGCACCGTGCTGGAGCGCAGCGGCAAGGTGCGCGCCGTCTTCACGGGCCACCAGCACTCAGGCAGGATAGGCGTGTCGAACGGCATCACCTACTATTCCCTGAGGGCGACGGTGCTCGACTCCGGGCCCGGCGAGAACGGATACGCGATGGTCGAAGTGTGGGCGTCGGGCGCGGTTTCCGTGACCGGCTACCGCAAGGCTGCGTCCGCCAAGATATAAGGAGGGGGCGGCGATGGGGAAGATGCTTGCTTTGCTCGCCGCCGCCGCGTTCGCCGCGACTGCGCACTGCGGCGGCGTGTTCACGGTCTCGCCCGTCTCCGGCGACGCAACGGCCGCGCTCCAGGGCGCCTTCGACGACTGCTGGCGGGCCGGCGGCGGCACGGTCGTGGTGGAGAAGGGCGAATACGCCGTCAAAGGGCTGCGCATGAGGAGCGACACCACGCTGCTGCTGAAGGCTGGCGCCGTGCTGAAGGCCAGCCGCGACTGCGACGACTACGACATCCTCGCCGCGGACGCGCTGGAGCCCGTGCCGCCAGGCGAGTTCGCGCCGGGCGTGGTCTGGGCGAGTCCGCGCAAGCGCAGGAACAACGACCACATGCTGAAGCCGGCGAGCCGCTGGAACAACGCCGTGATACGCATTCTGCACGCGCGCAACGTGAAGATAATCGGCGAGCCGGGCGCGGAGATCGACGGCTGCGACAGCTACGATCCCGTCGGGGAAGAGCATTTCCGCGGCGTCCACGGCATATCGGCGCACGCCTCCACCAACCTCGTCTTCAGCGGCTACACGCTGCGCAACGCAGGCAACTGGGCGCATTCGCTCTGGAACTGCGCAGACCTCCGCTTCGAGTCGCTCGCCATCCTCGGCGGGCACGACGGCATCCACGTGTGCTCGTGCGACCGCGTCGCCATCGAGGGCTGCACGATGCAGACCGGCGACGACTGCGTGGCGGGGTTCGACAACGAGGACGTGACCGTGCGGAACTGCGACATGAACACCGCGTGCAGCGCGTTCCGCTTTGGCGGCCGCCGCGTCGCCATCGAGGGCTGCCGCTGCCGAGGCCCCGCGCGATACCCCATCCGCAACTCCCTCTCTCGCGAAGAGCAGATCGCGGGCTCGCACGGCGCTCCCGGCGCAGGCAGGCGGACGATGCTGGCGCTCTTCACATACTACTCCGACTTTTCCCTGAGCGTGAGGAGCTGTCCCGGCGAGATCGTCCTGCGAGACTGCACGGTGGATGGCGCCGAGCGCTTTCTGCACTACAATTTTTCCGGCAACGAGACGTGGCAGAAGAACCGCCCGCTGGAGTCGATACGTTTCGAGAACGTGTCTGCGACGGGGCTGGAGCTGAGCCTTTGCGCGTATGGCGCGGCCGCCGCGCCGCTCTCGCTGGCCATGAAGGACTGCCGCTTCTCCTTCGCGCGTCCGCAGCGCGAGTTCATTCGCGGGGCGCACATCGGGTCGCTTTCGCTGGACGGAGTCTCCGTCGAGGGCGTGGAAGGGCCGTGCGTGAGGAGCTGGGGCGGCGTGACCGCGCCCGAAGCGAGCGCCCTGGAGGGTGTCGGCGCCGACGTCGCGCCCGCCGCCGAGCCGTTCAAGACGAAGCCGATTTGAGGCTTTCCGGCTACAGGCCTTCTTCCGGGAGAGGGGCCATGCCCAAGTCTCCCAGGCGGGCGTTGAGGTTCAGCCAGGCGCGGCGGCGCATTTCGTCGGGCGCCTTCTCAAGCGTCTCCCGCGCCGTTTCGCGGGTCTTGAACTCGCGCATCTGCCGCTCGGAGAGGAATTCCAGGTAGTCGTCCACCGTGCCGCCGTCGGCCAGGTAGGCGGCCATGTCCAGCCGCATCTGCATGACGATGTTCTTCAGCTGGCGAACTTCGGGCGTTTCGCCGGACGAGCGCGGCATTTCGCGTTTGAGTTCGTCGGGGATGGCGGCGCGCTGCGCGGCGTCGAGCGGCGGCGGCTCGAACATCCATCCCGGCTGGGCGTAGGCGGCCAGATGGCGGTCGAGCGGCGAATCGAAGACGCCCTCCCACCCCGCCGCCACGCCTGCGGCGATGGCCTGGGCGTCGCCGGCGAGCTGCGCGCGCTTCTGCGGACGCGGCCTGCCGGTGTCTCGCCACATGGCGAAGAGGAGAAAGACGATGGCGCCGAAGAGAGCGAAAGCCACGCCGCTCGCGGCCCACGGGCGCCAGTTCGGCGGGTCGTCGCCCAGCAGCCTGTAGGGGCGAATGCCTCGTTTGCGCAACGCGGCGTACGCCTCCGCGCGGTTGCGGGCCTTTATCTCGCCAGACCTGTTTTCGTTCTCGCGGGTCTGATAGAGGTAGCGGTAGGTCACTGCGGCTTCCCGAACAGGTAGATCTTGTTCTCCTCGCCCTTGGCCAGGCGAACGATGTTGCCGCGGTGCTTCCACACCACGAAGACGGCGATCGCCGTGACCAGCGCGGCCTGCGGGAGGTCGCGCCAGCCGGCGCATCCGAGCCACGGGAACCAGACGCCGACGGCCAGGAAGAGCGCTGCCGAGCAGCTGCCGAGCGATATGTAGTGGGAAAGCGCGAAGGCGACCGCGAAGACGCCGAACGCCACGCCGACCAGGCCGGGGACGAGCGCCACGAGCATCCCGAACGCCGTCGCCACGCCCTTGCCGCCCTTGAACTTCATGTATGGCGTGAGCATGTGGCCGACCACGCACA
This sequence comes from uncultured Verrucomicrobiota bacterium, assembly GCA_946615875.1. Lineage (GTDB taxonomy): Bacteria > Verrucomicrobiota > Kiritimatiellia > RFP12 > UBA1067 > UBA1067. Next base: position 7,202 of record CAMOIK010000024.1, read on the forward strand.
TGATGCCGACCAGCAGCGGGAGCTGCGATCCGGGCGCGGCGCGCTGCGCGACGAGCGTCGGCAGAAAGCCTTTGAGGAAATCCAGCGCGAACGCCAGCAGACCCCACTTCTTCCCCACGGTGCGGAACACGTTCGTCGCGCCGATGTTCCTCGAGCCGACCGTGCGCACGTCCACGCCGCGCATCTTGCCGATGAGGAAGCCAAACGGAATGGCGCCCACCAGGTAGGCGCCAATCAGTATAGAGACAGTCGCTAGCGCGTCCATCTTCACTTCTCTTCCTTCTTCTCCTCGGCGTCAAACTCCGGACGCTTGCCGCGATAGCACCAGAACATGATGGGCGTCGCGATGAAGATCGAGGAGTAGGTTCCCGCAAGGATGCCGATGAGCATCGTCAGGGCAAAGTCGAAGATCGAGCCGTCGCTGAACAAGAAGAGCGCGAGGACCGAGAAGAGGGTGGTCACCGACGTGATCACCGTGCGCGACAGGCACGAGTTGATGGCCGCGTTGCAGATGTCGCGGAAGGACGACTTGCGGTCGCGCCTCACCGCCTCGCGGATGCGGTCGAACACCACTATGGTATCGTTGATGGAGTAGCCGATGATCGTCAGGAGCGCGGTGATCACGATCAGCGAGACCTGGCGGCCGCACAGCGAGAACAGGCCGAGCGAGATCAGCGCGTCGTGAGCGAGCGCCACGATGCCGCCGAGGCCGAAGCCGAACTCGAAGCGGAAGCCGACGTAGATGAGTATGGCGATGAGCGAGAAGAGCACGGCCTTGGTGCCGCTGGACTTCAGGTCTGCGCCGACCACCGAGCCGACTTCCTCCACGCTGGCCGGGGTGAAGCCCGCGTCGGGGAACTGCGTGGAGAGGAGGTTGGTGATGTATGCGCCGACGTCCTTGTTCTCGACGGCCGAGCCCTTCTTCGTCTCGGCGGACTCGCCGGTCTTGACGAGCAGCGTCGTCGCGCCCACGCCGGACTGGTACTGTATCGTCGCGGCGTTGTCGAAGTCGGCCAGCGTCTTGCGGATGTCGCCGACGGAAGGCGCGGCGGCGTCCTGCTTCATGTTATAGACGATGGACGTGCCGCCCGTCAGATCGACGGCGAGGACGGAGGCGCGGTTCACCGCGAAGCGGATGCCGAAGACGGCGAGCGAAACGGCGATGAGGGCGGAGGAGCCGATGACGGTCCACTTGCCCATGCGCATGAAGTCGATTTTAGGGTTCTTGAAGAAGCAGAGCATCTTGAAGGGCTTCGTGCTTTCGGGCTTGACGAAGCGGTCGAAGACGAGGCGCGTGACCACGAGGGCGGTGAACATCGAAAGCACGACGCCGGCCGTGAGGGTGATGGCGAAGCCGCGCACGGGGCCGGTGCCGACCACGAAGAGGATTACGCCCGTGATGATGGTGGTCAGGTTGGAGTCGAAGATCGCCGTGAACGCGCGGCCGTAGCCGTTCTTGACGGCGGTGCCGGCGCTGGTGCCGCCCTTGGCGAACTCCTCGCGGATGCGCTCGAAGATCAGCACGTTGGCATCGACGGCCATGCCGAGGGTGAGGACGAGGCCTGCGATGCCGGGCATGGTGAGGACGGGGAGCTGGAGGGAGCCGCCGCCGCCCATCGACGGGTCGTTGGCGAGGCCGCCGAGCAGGTTGGCGACGAGCACGAGGGCCGTCGGCAGCAGCGCGATGTCGAGGAACAGCGCGATGTCCGCCACGAGGCCCGCCCACCAGTAGTAGATGAACATGAAGATCGCGACCAGGCAGAAGCCGATGCAGGCCGCCCAGATGCCGGAACGGATGGCTTCCACGCCGACGGTCGGGCTGACGGTGCTTTCAGCGAGGATTTCGAGGGGCGCGGGGAGCGCGCCGGCGTTCAAGTCCTCGGCGAGCTGCCTGGCCTCCTCGCGCGAGAAGCTGCCGGTGATTTCGCCGGAGGAGCCGATTTCGCTCTGGATGGTGGGCGCCGATATGAGCATGCCATCCAAGACGATTGCAAGGGCGCGACCCTGCGCCGACGGGTTCTTGGAGCCGTTGGGCTTGTATTTGCGGGTGAGCGCGGAAAACTTCCTGCCGCCCTCGCTGGTCAGGCGGAAATTGACCTTGTAGTATGCGCTGGCGGGGTTCTTCTCCCACGAAGCATACTCGAAGTCGTCGCCGGAAATCTCGGCTTTGGGCATCACGAAGTGCGGCACGTAGAGGTCGCGGCCGCCGCTGCGCGGGTCGTCCTTGGAGTAGCGGCGCTCGAGCATGAAGCGGCTGGAGCGCGTCGTCTGCCAGTTGGCCAGGCGCGATTCGTATCCCGGGGTCTGCGCGACTTCCGCCCAGTTGGCGGCGCGCACGTAGCCCTCGCCGCGCTTCTCGTAGCCTTCGGGCGCGATGTCCTTGTCAAGGAGCTTCTGGCAGAGTTCGTGGTCCCTGGCGTCGGTCAGTCTGAATTCGAGGTATGCGGCGCTCTGGAGGCGCGCCTTTGCGGCGTCGCGCGCCTTGGTGTCTGCGCCTGGTAGCTGGACGAGTAGGCGGTGGTCCTTCGGGAGGGACTGGATGACCGGCTCGTTCTGGCCCATGGCGTCGACGCGCTTGCGTATGACGGAGACGATGCGCGAGTCGCAGTCGGCCAGGCGCCTGTCGATTTCCATCTGGACGCCGTTTTCGGTGTTGGTGATGGAGGGATCGGCGGCGATTATGCTGTCGGCCAACTTCTCTTTGTCCACGCCCAACGTGAAGCTCGTGCCGCCCGCGAGGTCGAGACCGAGGCGCACCTTCTCCTTGGGCGGATTGGTTACATAGACTGAAACTGCGGCAATAAGCGCGAGTATCAGCCATTTCCAGTGGTTGTTGTTCAGCATTGAGTCCTTTGACATGGCGTTCCTTTAACCTTATTTGGGTAAACGGGGGGAGATTATACCAAAACCAGCGTGAAAAGTCCAGCGGCCAGGCAATAAATACCGAACCACCAGAAGCGGCGGCCCTTGAGAGACCGCACAAGGATTGCGAGGGAGAAGTAGCCGACGACGGCTGCGACGGCGGCGCCGTAGAGCGTCAGTCCCCATCCCACGGCGTCGGCGTCGGGCGCGGCGCGCAGAGACTTCAGGAATTCCAGCAGCGCGGCGCCGGCGATGAGCGGCGCGGACATGAGGAATGAGAACTCTGCGGCCTTTTCGCCATCGACGCGTCCGCCGCGCGCGACGGCGAGCGTCATGCCGCTGCGCGAGACGCCCGGCAGCAACGCGACCGCCTGCCCCGCGCCCATGAGGATGGCGCGCAGCATGCTCACGTCCTTCGAGCCTCTTGGCAGGTAGCGGGTGCCTATGAGCACGGCGCCGGTGAACATCAGAAGCGCGCCGACCATCTTCGCGTTCTCGAAAAGCGCGTCTATCTGACGGCTGAACGTGAAATACACTGCCACCGCCGGCAGGGCGCTGGCGACGATCTTCAGTGCATACAGCCACGCCGCGCGCCGCTCTTCGCGGGAAGCGCCCGGCGAGAGCATCGCGCCCGCGAGACGCGCCACGACGGACCGGTAGTAAACGAATATCGCGACGAGCGTGCCCAGGTGCAGGAACACGTCAAGGCGCATTCCGGGGTCCTTGACGCCAAGGAAGTGCTGGCCGATCACGAGATGGCCGGAACTGGAGATCGGCAGGAACTCCGCCACCCCCTGGAGTATCGAAAGTATCGTAACCTCTAGCATTGGCGCATATTATACCATATTTCCGCCCGCCTGGTCTAGTGCCAGAAGCGATGCGGCCGGGGGGCGCTCTATATATGGAGTCGCGGGCACTCCATATATTCCGGCGAGGTAGCGTCCGGCGAGGCACGGAACGCGAAAATATGGTATAATATGCGGCCGACACGAAAGGAAGGAATCGCAATGGCGAAACTCACTGAGATTGGCTGGGAGGAGTTCGAGGCACTCTCGCCCGAGGCGAAGAGGCCGTATCTCGAGAATCCCGACGGCGGCGGGCTGCCCTACCATACGCTGTTCGCGCAGCAGTTCGACCGCGCCGCACTGGAGCGGCTTTGCGCACTGGCCAACCGCATACGCTTCATAAACAAGTCGAAGGAGGGCGCGCTGTATCTCAAGAACGTGCTGGCGCACAAGAGGGCGATGCTCTACTTCTCGCAGCCGTCCTCCCGCACCTTCCTCTCGCATCTGGCCGCCTGCCAGATACTCGGCATAACGACGGGCTCGGTGCGCGACGCCGCCACGTCGTCGGAGTTCAAGGGCGAGAGCCACGAGGACTCCATACGCACGTTCTCCTCGTACTTCGACATGATCATAATGCGTTCGCCGGAGCGCGGGCTGGCCGAGAAGATGGCCTGGGAGCTTTCCAACTCCGAGCGGCCGATCCCGATCCTGAACGCCGGGTCTGGCAAGGACCAGCACCCCACGCAGGCGCTGCTCGACATCTACACGCTCGTGCGCTCCTTTGAGAACAAGGGCGGCATAGACGGGCGCACGGTCACGTTCTGCGGCGACCTGATGCGCGGCCGCACAGTCCGCTCGCTCTCGCATCTGCTCACGAACTTCCGCGACGTGAGGCAGATCTTCGTGGCTCCGCCGGAGCTGCAGGTGCCCGCCGACGTGGTGATGGCGCTGGCGAAGAAGGGCGTGTCGTTCGAGGTCATGGACAGCCTGAAGGAGGCCACCAAGGTCTCCGACGCCGTGTACATGACGCGCATCCAGGACGAGTGGGACCAGGCGAAAGGGGAGTCGGCCAAGATCGACACCAGCCATTTCAAGTTCGGCGCGGAGGAGTTGGCGCTGCTCCGCCCCGACGCGATAATCATGCACCCGCTGCCGCGGCGCGACGAGATCGCGACGTGCTGCGACCACGACCCGCGCGCCATGTACTGGCGGCAGATGCGCAACGGCATGTGGATACGCGCCGCGCTGATCGCCGCCACGTTCGGCTTCGAGCGCACGATCATGGAGTGCGGCTACTGAGCGAGGGAGGGGGCGGGGTGCCGAAAATCGACCACGAGCAGCGCAAGCACCAGATCGTCGCGGTGAGCATACGGCTCTTCGCGAAGTGGGGCTACAGCGCGGTGAACTTCGGGATGCTGGCGAAGGAGCTTGGCTTCGCCAGAACCCTGCTCTACACCTATTTCAAGGACAAGCGCTCGATTTTCAACGAGGCCATCACCGGCGTGACGCAGCGCGTCGAGGCGAAATACGCCGAAGTCGTCCACTCCCGCCAGTCGGCCGATACGAAGTTGCGCCAGATATGCATGACGGTCTTCGCCATGCTCTTCGACAACCGCGAGTTCGTGTGCGTCATCGCCGACGTGCTCGCCGCGCAGCGCCGCAAAGGCTCCATTCCCGTCGACAAGGTGGACGAGCACACGCGCGGCCTGAAGCGCATCCTGCGGCTGCTCCTTGGCGAGGCCGTCAGGCGCGGGGAATACCGCGCCGACATCAACCCCATCCGCGCCATGCACCTGCTTTATTCGCAGTTCGAGGCGGCGGCCCTGCGCCTCACCATCACGGGAGACGCCGAAATCTCGCACTGCATAGACCAGACCGACGCCATACTCAACGGCCTGAGGCGCTGACGCGCCCCTCGGCGCGTCAGCGGCGGCGGCGATCAGAAGTCCAGCTTGAGGCCCACGCCGCCGTAGGTGAGGTCGCACTTGGCCTCTTTGGCGGACGAGGCGCGCACCGCCTCGCGGGCATCCTCCGAAACCAGGCAGAACTGCCCGGCGAACGCATAGAAGCCGAGGTGCTCCGTCGCTTTCCAGTCGAGGCGCAGCACGAGGTTGAGCGCGTGGAGCCCGCCGTGGTAGTTGGATTCCGGGTGGTCGGGCTTGGGGCCGAAGAGATGGCGGTAGTGGCGGGCGTCGCCCAGGTCGCCGAAGAAATCGACCGTGAACGACAGTGTTTCGGCGAGGTCGAACGTGTGCAGCGCGCCCACGCACCAGTACGCCGCCTGGTAGGGACGGCGCATGTACCGGAGGCGCCAGTACGGCGTGAGGTAGGGGTTGCGCAGGGTCTGGAACGCCTGCCAGTCGATCAGCGAATGCGCATTGTGGCGGACCCCTGGATTGGTGGCCCACTGCTTGCCGACGCCATTGACGAGCGTCCACTCGTCCGCCAGCTTCACGTCGTAGGAATACCTCACGCCGTAGTCGATCTCGTTGTATGCGTTGCGCATGGACGTGGAGTGGCCTTTGCTGGAGAAGGCCGACATGCTCCAGACGTAGCCATCGACGCGCCCGAAGCCGCCCAGGTCGAATTCGCCGTCGATGAACTGCGCCGAATAGGGCCTGGTGTCCCAGACGTAGCCGCGGCAGACGTATGCGGTCTCGATGTCGGCGTAGGCGTGCACCGAGAGCCATTTGTGCGACTCTTCCCGGACGCCCTCGCCGGCGGGCGGGGTCTGCGCCTGGTCTTCCGCGGCGCGCGCGGCGGTCGCGGCGAGCGAGAATGCGGCGGCCAGGGCGGCTGCGAACGCGGACTTGGTGATGCTGGTCGTTTTCATTTGCGGGTGTTTCTTGTGCTTTTGGGGGATTTCACTTTCTGGAATCGACGAGCGCCGGGCATATCCACGCCGTGACGGCGGCGCATTCCACGCCGAAGGGCAGGTAGCCGCCGAAGCCGATCAGCGGCATTTCCCAAATCTGGAACCTGTGCACCCACGGGACGGAGTAAACCCACTTGGCGAGCGCGTGGTAGTTCCACGTCTCCCAGCAGAGCCCGCAGACGAGCGACGCCAGCGCGAAGCGGATGAAGACCGCCCAGTCGCCCGTCGCCAGCGTGTCGAGCACCGAGCGCTCGCGCAGCAGGAACTGCACCAGCAGGAATACGGCAACTGGCGAAATCCATATCAACGGGTAGGCGTAGTCGGGCGCAAAGACGATGCCGCACATCCCCACGGCGGCCAGCAGCGCCAGAAAGAGGCGCCACTTCGGTCTGCGCAGGTCGATTTCGGCCATGCCTTGGAAGACGCAGTCGTCGAACACCGGGAAGGTCCTGAGCAGCGCCGCCACCGCGCAGACCGCCGGCAGGACGGACGCGAAGCAGACCGTGGCGTACACCACGTATTCGAACGCGCCGAGCTGGGATATGCCCAGGTAGTACCAGTTCCAGACGTAGCGGTTGAGATATTCGAAGAACCACCAGAAGAGCGAACTGGCCGGGAAGGTCGCGGCGTACGCCCACGGATGGTCGGTCATCGGCGAATGGCCGCAACGTTTCACGCACAGGGCGTTGACGAAGAGTATGAAGCCCGCCCACACCGGCGCGTAGGAGATCTGCACCTGCACGCGCTGTGGGAACGCCGGAAACCAGCCGAAGCGGTAGTTCCACGAAAGCGCCCAGCCCGCGAAGAGAATCGCCAGCCCCAGCCAGCCCCACCACGGGAAACGCCCCCTCCACGGCACGGAGGACGGCAGACCGAACGCCGCCCCGCGAGTCCTGGCGAAGCGCCACACCCTCTTCGCGAACGGCCACAGGCACGTCGCCGTGAAGGCGGCAAGCCCGGCGAACGCCCACCAGTTGAACGGGCGACGGAAGTTCCACAGCAACTCCGGGCGCTGACCCCAGTCCTCCGTGCGCGGCGGGAAGTTCTTCACGCCCTCCAGCAGGTCTTCGCGGCCGCACGCGATGCAGAGCAGGAGAGGCACGCCCAGCAGCACCGACGCGAGCATGAGGTAGTGGACTATGCGCTTGGCCATCTGTCTTGATTCCTTTCGCGGCCGGCCGCGGGCTTTCAGCCGCGCACCGCGCCGTCTCCCGTGACGACGTATTTGTAGGTGGTGAGCTCTTCCAGCCCCATAGGGCCGCGCGCGTGGAGTTTGTCGGTGGATATGCCGATCTCCGCGCCCATGCCGAACTGCCCGCCGTCGGTGAAGCGCGTGGAGGCGTTGTGGTAAACGCACGCGGAGTCCACGTCGCGCAGGAACTCCGCCGCGCGGTCCGCGTCGTTCGTCACTATGCAGTCGGAGTGGTGCGAAGAGTTGGCGTTGATGAAGGCTATGGCGTCGCGCCAGTCGCGGACCGTGGCGACGTTGAGGTCGAGAGAGAGGTATTCCACGCCTGCGCCGTCGTCGTGCAGAGTCACGCCCTTGTCCGCCGCCCATGCGCGCACCATGGGCATGAAGAGCGGCGCGAGGGCCTGGTGGACGAGCAGCGTCTCGACGGCGTTGCACGCGCTCGGGCGCTGCACCTTCGCGTTGTCGAGGATGGAAAGCGCCATTCCCAGGTCGGCCTTGTCGTCCACGTAGATGTGGCAGACGCCCTTGTAGTGCTTCAGCACGGGGATTAGCGCGGCTTCGCACATCGCCCTTATCAGGCGCTCGCCGCCGCGCGGGATCGCCACGTCGATCAGCCCCGTCGCCCTCACCAGTTCCGAAACGGCGGAATGGTCTAGCGTCTCCACCAGCTGCACGGCGTCCGCCAGGCCGTTTTCCGCGAGGCTTCCGCGCACCGCCTTTGCCAGCGCGATGTTGGAGCGAAGGGCCTCCTTGCCGCCGCGCAGGATGATGGCGTTGCCCGTCTTCAGGCACAGCGCGGCTGTATCCACGAACACGTTGGGGCGAGACTCGAAGACCACCGCGACCACGCCGAATGGCTCGCGCACCTTGCGTATGGCGATGCCGCTGGGCATCTCGCGGCGCCATATCTCCTGGCCGACGGGGTCTGGAAGCTCGGCGACTTTGCGCACTCCGCCGACCATTTCGGAAAAGCGCGCCGGCGTCAGCGCGAGGCGATCGACCATGGCCGCCGAGAGGCCGCCGGCCTTCGCCGCCGCAACGTCCTCTCCGTTCGCCGCGAATATCGCGTCGCGGTCGGCCTCCAGGCGCTCGGCGATCGCCAGAAGCAGCGCGTTCTTCTCGCCGGTGCCGCGCCGCCGCAGTTCCGCAGCCGCCTTGCGCGCCGCCACGCCCATCTCCGTTATCGTCTTCATGGTGTCTGTTTGCCCTTTTGGGGCGATATTATACCAAACTTGCGGCCAGCGGGCAATGGGACGCCGTGAAAAAGACGCCGCGCTTGGAGGATGCGGGGGGCGGACAAAAGAAAAACCCCGTCGTATGCGGGGTTCGTGCCATTCTCGTTTCCGCCTGAATGGCTCGGGCGGCTGGATTCGAACCAGCGACCAATTGATTAACAGTCAACTGCGCTACCACTGCGCCACGCCCGAACTTGGCTGAAACGGTGCATATTATACCATATTGTGCGTTCGCGGCGCAAGGGGGTATTTTTCTGTTTTTTTGAGGC
>CAMOIK010000025.1 GCA_946615875.1 uncultured Verrucomicrobiota bacterium
GCGGCTTTCTCCGAGCGCGAACACGGAAGCGAGGCGTGAGACGCGCCTTGCGACATTGGTTCTGGCGCTTGTCGCGCCGCTTTCCGCCGCATTGGCGGATGCAGTGACAATCGACGGCATCGAATGGCGCTACAGGGTCGAGGCCGACGGCACGGTCACGCTGGGCGGCGGCACGTATGCGCCGACTGCTACGGCGATCGACCAGAAGACGGCGGGGGCTGTGGTCATACCAGGCGAGATCGAAGACTGTCGCGTCCTGAGGCTCCACAAGTACGCTTTTTGGAAGTGCGACCAGATCACCAGCGTGACCATACCTGGCACCATCGACCGCTTTTTGCTAGAAACGTTCGAGGATTGCACCAATCTGACGAGCGTGACGATAGGCGACGGCGTGAGAGACCTGGGCTATCAGGCGTTCCAGCGGTGCTGGAAGCTGGAGAGCATCGAAATACCCGACAGCGTCACCAATGTCGGATACCAGGCTTTCAAGAACTGCATCGGCCTCAGGCGGGCAAGGCTTTCCGCGAACCTCGACCATACGGGCGGCGAGGCGTTCATGTTCTGCTCCAGCCTGGAAGACCTCGAAATCCCCGAAGGCGTGAAGTCCATCGGCGGCGCCTCCTTCTCCGGCTGCACCTCGCTCGCGCAGGTGACCCTGCCGGAAAGCCTCGTGTTGATACGGGACTCGGCGTTCCGCGACTGTTCCGCGCTGGAGAGCATCGAAATACCTGACGCGGTGACCAACATCCAGAGCGGCGCCTTCGCGGGCTGCGCGCGGCTGAAGCGCGTCAAGCTCGGCAACGGCCTCAAGGAGATTGCCGCCGACGCCTTTTCGGGGTGCGGCGCGCTCGAAACGTTCGAGGTCGGCGCGGACAACGCGCACTTCAAGAGCGTGAACGGCCTGCTGATGACGAAGGACGGCTCGCGCGTCATCATCGGCGTCGGCGGCGACGCCGTCATTCCGCAGGGCGCGACGGAAATCGGTCCGAACGCCTTCGCAGGGCGCGGTGCGCTGACGAGCGTGGCGATCCCCGACACCGTGACGGTCGTGGGGAGCGGCGCCTTCAGCGGCTGCGGCGCGCTGGCGGGCGTGACTCTCCCAGCCGCGCTGGAGAGCATCGGCGACGGCGCCTTCAACGGCTGCGGCGCCTTGAAGAGCGTGGCGATACCGGACGCGGTGACGAAAATCGGGAGCGACGCTTTTGCCTGGTGCGGTTCGCTGGCGAGCCTGGAAATCGGCGGCTCGGTTGAAACGATCGGCTCGTACGCCTTCAGCCATTGCACCAACCTGACAAGCGTGGTCATACCGGACAGCGTCACGCTGCTCGACTCCTGCGCCTTTTCGAACTGCCTCTTGCTGAAGTCGGCGTCGCTGCCTTTTTCGCTCAAGGCATACGAGAAGGCCTACGACTACTTCGACACCTGTACGAGCGGCGTCGCCGTCGCATACCGCCCCGTCGAGGTTGGCGACCCCATATTCTTCGCAAACACCCACGGAGACTTCGGCTCGCTCACTATGCCGTGGTCGAGGACGGTCGTAAACGAGTCCAACTTCGATTTCATGGTGCCCGCCAGCGACGAACTGCCGGCCGGCGTGAAGCTGCGCATCAAGCGCATAACCTTCAACAGCCTGACCAAGGACTTCACCGCGTGGAGCACGTCCGACAACAAGTCGGACCCGTATCGCGTGCGGCTCAACGGCGTGAACTCCAGCCAATACACGCAGGGCGGCCGCATCGTCTGCCGCGAAATCGACGCTCAGAGACTCAGCCCGAACGCTCCTCTCACTTATGAATTCTCCGACTCCTCGCCGTGCGAAATCGTAGTAGGCAGGAAGTATGGCGCGGCGCAGGGCAACAACGCCGGCGGCGTCGGCGACGGCCTCGCTTTCCTCCACAGCAACGGCAATCTGCTGTACAGCACGGTGAACGGCGTTGGCGCCGATCGCGCGTCGGTGACATACGTGGACAGCCACGGCGGCATCGTATCCACGCCGACTGCGGACTCCGTCACAGGCACGAGCGGCATCTACTTCCCGCTCTACCGCATAGAGGCGGAGGTGGTCGCCCTCGAGCCTTCCGCGCTGGATTCCAAGGCGCTGGACTACTCCACGCTCGGTGCGGTCAACACGATCGCCGCCATTCCCGGAGGCTGGTTCGGCGGCGCCACGTCGTTCGGCGGCGAGGCGCCGGGGGCGGCGAACGCGCGCCTGGGCCCGACTCTCGCAGGTGGCCGCGTGCTTCAGACCGGCGACCAGGCGTTCCCATGGCGGAGTGTCGCCGCGCGCACGAGCCCGTTCTCCCTCGCGCTCTACGCAGACGTGTCGGCAATGCCTTCCGATGGAAGGGCGGTCATGGTCGCGCTCGGCAATTCATGGTCCGGCGGCATTGCGATCATGTTCCGCGAGGGCGGCAAGGTGAAGTTCGGCATCGGCGGCACCGGCGGCGTCACGGGAAGCGCGGCGAGCGTGGACGTGCTGCCCGGCTTCCATCTCTACACTGCCGTTTGCGATCCCGCCACCGGCCGCTCGAGCCTCAGCCTGGACGGCGGCGCGGCCTCCGTCGGCGAGGCGGGGAGCGGCGTGACGCTCGGCGAGGGCTTCCAGATTGGCTCCTTCTTCAGGGGCATGAGCGGCAATGCGTTCACCACGGGGCCGCGCTTGGCCATTGCCAGGCTGCTCGGTTACGACGCCGCCTTGACGGCGAGGGACGTCGGCACGCTCGCCGCGCAGTTCCCGGCCGTCCCGCTGCCGGAAGCCGACGGCGATGCCGATGTGGCGCTCGCTCTGGGCGGCGTCGATCGGACTCTGGCGGACCGCATCGCGACGAAGGCGGACTACGAAGCCCTGCGAGAGTGGGCGCAGAGGCTAGAGGATGCCGGCGCGGCCACTAAAAGCGCCGCCTGCACCGCGCCCACCGCTTTCCTTTCGTTCGCGCTGGACGCCCCATGCCTCGTCGGCGAGCCGCAGCAGGGCGATTTGAAGGTCGAGGCGCTCGATGGCGCTTCCGGCGGCGCTCTGGAGGCGGTCGTTTCGCTGGACGGCGTCGCAATCGGCAGCCGGGCCGCGGAAGCGAGGCTCAAGCAGATATTTGACGTGGTCGGCGGCGCCGAGCTTGCCGAAGACTCTTTCTCCGCCGACGCCGTATCCCTTTCCCTTTCCCCCACCGCCGACGGCAAAGTGAAGGCGACGGTCGCTCCAAAGGCGCAAAGAGGCCGCTTCTTTATGCGCGTGCACCTGAAATAGCGGAAAATCGCGCGCTCGGTCGGCAAAAGGAGCGGTCTTCGCGGCGGCGAAGGCCGCTCCTCCCCGTTCTTTCGCCAGCCGCTCCTTAATTAAGGTATTAAGGGACGCCGGGGAGGGCTGCGGCCGGGGCGGACGCCGAAAAAAAATGGCCGAGGACTATTGATAAGGTAGAGGGGATATGGTATAATCTACGCCAACAATTGGAGAAGGTTGAAGCGATGGCGACATTTCAATACATAGCCAAGGATGCTGCCGGGAACGAGCAGCGCGGACAGATCGAGGCGGGTGACCGCGCAAGCGCGATTGCGGCTGTGCGCGCGCAGGGTTTGTTTCCCACGGCGCTGGGCGAGGTGAAGGCGGCCGCGCCCGCCCCCGCCGCGTCCGCGGCGAAAGGCGCGAAGAAAGGACGCAAAGCCGCGCCGGCCGGCGCGCCCAAGGCCAAGGGCGGCGCGCTCAACAAGGAGATAAACATAAAACTGCCGTCGTGGATGCGCGGCAAGATCAAGACGAAGGTGCTCACGCAGTTCACGCGCCAGCTCGCCACGCTCGTGAACGCAGGCCTGCCGCTGATGCGCGGCATCGAAGTGCTGAAACGCCAGATGAAGGATCCGCAGATGAAGGAGGCGCTGAACGGCATCGGCGAGAACATCGCTGCCGGCGGCACGTTCTCCGAGGCGCTCACGGCATACCCCAAGATATTCGACCACCTCTACGTGAACATGGTCAAGGCGGGCGAGGCGGGCGGCGTGCTCGAAGTAGTGCTGGGGCGTCTGGCGGAGTTCGCCGAGAAGTCCGAGAAGATCAAGAACAAGGTCAAGGGCGCCATGATCTATCCTATCGTCGTCCTGTTCGCGGCGATCGGCATCACCGGCTTCCTGCTCGTGGCGGTGATCCCGAAGTTCCAGCAGGTGTTCAACGACATGCTCGGCGGCGCAGCGCTGCCGCCCATCACGGAGGCGGTCATCAAGGCGTCGGAGTTCGTGCAGCACAACGGCCTCGTCGTCGTTTCCATATTCGTGGCGATATGGGTGATAAAGACGGTGATTGGCAAGACGGAGGGCGGCGCGAAGTTCTTCGACTGGCTGTCGCTCCACATGCCCGTGACGGGCACTCTGGTGCAGCGCACCGCCGTGTCGCGCGTCACCCGCACCCTCGGAACGCTGCTGTCCTCGGGCGTGCCGATCCTGCAGTCGCTCGTCATCGTGCGCGACACCACGGGCAACCGCATCGTCTCCACGGCTCTCCAGAACGTGCACGACGCCGTGAAGGAAGGCGAAGGCATGACCCAGCCGCTCTCGCAGTGCTCCGTGTTCCCGCCGATGGTCGTGTCCATGGTGGAGGTGGGCGAAGAGACGGGCGCCCTCGCCGACATGCTCACACGCATCGCCAACACGTACGACGACGAAGTCGATAACGCGGTGGCAGGCATGACCGCCGCCATCGAGCCCGCGCTCATCATAGTGCTCGCCCTCGTCGTCGGCACTATCGTCATCGCCATGTTCCTGCCCATGATCAAGATCATCTCCTCCGTCTCCGGCGCGGCAGGCTGAGGAGAGGATGGCGGACGGCAGACGGCGAATGATGGCTGGAGAATGAAGAATGACGGATTCCAGGAGCAAGTGGGCATGAAACGCGGTAAATATTTCGAGGGGCTCGGGGATGGTGCGATCCATCGTCCGCCATCCATCGTTCATCGCTCTTCCCGCAGCGCCTTCACGCTCATAGAGATGCTGATCGTGGTCGTGGTGCTCGTCACCTTGATGTCCATCACCTTCAGGCTGATGAACGTGGGCGACAGCTCCGACCGACGGGTGACGACGGTGATGCGGCTGCAGAAGCTGGAGAACTGCCTCTCCGGCTACTACGCCGCGTTCGGCTCGTATCCGCCCGTGCCGCTCCAGGGCTCGCACGACTTCAACTACGCCGTGGGCGGCCACGGCATCCAGAGCGACCAGCGCAACGAGGTGAACTGGAGCAATCCCGGCCAGGCGTGGCAGCAGGTGGAGGCCGCGTGCCGCGCGCAGCCCGTCGCCGCCAGATTCCCGTTCCCCGACGGCTACAGCGACGTCGTCAAGGACGTGTCGGACGAAATCAAGGCGCGCATCGAGGCCGACGACGACAGCTACGCGTATCTGAAGAACGACTCCGCCTACTCCGCCCGCCTTTCGGTGCTCATGCAGGGTTTCGACAACATCTCCGACAACCCCGGCCGTTTCGGCGGGCGCGACAAGACCGAGGCCGACTGGCGCGAGATACAGATCTTCCAGTTCGGGCTGATGAGCTATCTGCTGCCGCGCTACCTCTTCATGATGAACGGCCCCGCGCACTTCTTCCAGGGCGACGGCGTGGCGCAGTGGAACGGCAACAACACCCTGCCTTGCGACCCCTTCATGGGCGACCAGTACAGCAACTGGACAGAGGTCAAGCAGGACGCCGAGCGCGACTCCAACGAACTCGGCTACATGCAGATAGCCAACATCCCCTCGCAAACCGCGTGCGCGCGCTGGATGCCAAACCTGGAGAGCCTCTGTCGCTGCAACCACAACTACCGCTTCTTCGGCATCTACATCCGCAACCGCGGCGGCCTTTACGCCAGCCCCAACGTCGAAGTCTTCTCGCCGACCAAGAACGCCTCTTCCGGCTCCTCCGGCCAGTACGTGCTGGACGCGATCACCGTCGAGGACGGTTGGTGGCGCGAACTCTACTACTATTCGCCCCCGCCCTACCAGACCTACGTGCTGTGGAGCGCAGGCGCGAACGGCAAGACGTTCCCGCCATGGGTCTCGCGCTCCGACATCAGCGATTCCAGGGGCAAGGAACTCATAGCGGAATGGACCGCCGACGACATCATACACATGGCCAATTAGCGGGTGGTTGGCTGGGCAGACGGCGGTTGGCGGCGATATGGCGCCGGCCGCTTGCGGACGGAAAAGAAAGGAGATTGAAAATGAATAGCAGCAAACGTCAAGGTTTCACGCTCGTCGAGATGCTCGTGGTCATGGGCATCATCGCGGTGCTGGTGGCGGCCAGCGTCGTGGGGTATTCGCGCGTCACCGCGTCCGCGGAGAAGGCGAAGTGCAACGAGCTTGTGAAGAACGTCCACACCGCAATGATGGCAATCTACAACGAAAACAACGGCGCCTGGCCGCGAGCGTTGATCAACGGGCAGCAGCGCGCCGTGCTGGACGAGAACGCCGCGCTGCCGCTCGCCAAGTATCTGGGGCTGCGCACGGAAAATGGCAGGCTGGCCGGCTACGACAAGTTCGGCATCGTCTCGCCCTGGGCGACGCAGGTGATCAAGGCCAAGGGCAACAGCGCCGATCTCGGCACCAAGGTGCCTTCCGGCGGCACTATCGACACCCACAGGCTCGGCTACGCCATCGACACGGAGGGCACGGGCAAGATACTCAACGCGCAGGTCGGCTCCGGCACGCTCAACGTCCGCGCCACCGCCATGGTCTGGTGCGGCGGCAAGGACGGCTTCGTGGAGGACGACTTCGCGCGCGGGCTGCGCAAGGACGACGTTTACAGCTGGCGCGTAGGCGACCTGCTCTACGAATGACGGACGGTGAATGATGGATCATGGCTTCGCGGAGGGTGCGCATGAGGAAGAATAAGCTTTTCGAGGGATTGGGGTCCGGCTCGATCCGCCGTTCGTCGTTCGCAATTCATCGCTCACGGAGGGCTTTCACCATCGTCGAACTGCTGATGGTGATCGGCGTGATAGGCATCCTCATGGGCATCGTCACGTCCGCCGCCATGGGCTCGCTCAAGACCTCGCGCGTGCAGAAGGCAGACGCTCTCTGCCGCATCGTCGAGCAGGGCTTGGCTACGTACTACGCGCAGAACGACAAGTGGCCGGAGCCGATGGGCTCCAAGATCGCCGAGGGCATCGGCGCTCGCAGCAACAACGAAGGCTACGGCAACTCGTCCGACGACAACATCTACATCCTTTCCCACGGCGAAGCGCAGCAGATGATACGCAACATCGTCGAGGAGTCCGCCAGGGGCAACCCGATGCTGGACATTTCCGCACTGTTCGTCTCGCGCAGCTCCTCAGACCCGCAGCAGGAGAAGTGCCCGAACCACGCCGCCTCGAGCAACCAGCAGCGCTACTTCCCCGCTGCGGACGCGTATGGCATGGACCTCTTCGACGCAGTGCGCGGCACGAAGCGCAATCCGGAGCGCATGACGCTCGGCCAGATGAACTTCGGCTACCCCCACAAGGAGCACAACGGCAAGTTCATGCCGTTCAGGGTGGTGTATTCCATACCGACAGACGAAATGAAGGTGACGAAATGGCATTGGTGCGACTAGCGCGGCGCAGAGGCTTCACTCTGCTTGAACTCCTGGTGGTGATCGCCATCATGGGCTTTCTCGGCACCGTCTCGGTGGGCGGCTACAGGGCCATGCAGCGCGGCATGGAGGAGCGCGGCGTGATGCAGAACGTGAACCAGTTCATTCGCTCCGCCTACCAGCGCGCGCAGATCGACCGCCAGCCGGTGGCCGTCTATTTCTGGAACGAGACCATCCGCGAAGAGACGGATACGCAGACGGCCGTCGTGGTCGGCAGGGCCGTTGCGGTGCGCCGCTCCGGCCGCGTCACCTACAGGCAGGGAAATTTCATCGGCGACGAGTTCGCAGACCTGCGCTTCAACAGGCTCGTGCGCAGCGACGGCGACGAGGATGCGAGCGCCGCCTCCGTCGGCTCCGGCAAAGGCAGCGCGGTCTTCCTCTACAAGATGAACGGCGACGAGGGCAGCCAGATGCAGCGCGCCATGATCGCCAAGAACACGGTCAAGCGCACCGTCTCAGAACGGCTGCTTTACGGCGAATCCATCGACCTGCCGGCCGAGGCCTCCAACTTGAAGACGCTTGAACGGGACGACGACGTGAAGATTGAGCTCTACGCCTACCAGTTGATCGACGCGGCGGGGTCGCAGTGGAAGATCGGCGACGCCTACGGCTTCGAGTTCGCCACCATCGAGCTGCCGCACAACTACATCTTTGGCACCTCCTTCTCGCAGGACACCGCGAACCCGGTCAAGGGAGAGCAGGTCATCCGCTTCAAGGTCGCTGCGAACGTCGGCAGCGGCGCGGAGGACGGCACTTCCGGCAAGTCGCAGATCGACGTCTGCGCCGTCCGCCAGATCGGCGGCTCTCTCACCGCCAGGTCGATCGGCACGTCCGACAAGCCCACGGAGGATTTGAATTGATGAACTTCAGAAAAGCGTTTACTCTCATGGAGGTGAACCTCGCCATCCTCATCATGGCGGGCGGCATCCTCTCCATTGTCGGTCTGTACTCGCTCGGCTTCCGCGAGAACCGCCAGAGCCGGGAGGACGTGGCCGGCGCCGCCTATGCAGACTCCGTCCTCTCCCCGCTCGTCATGGCCGCCTCCGCGACCAACCTCAAGTGGAGCGTGTTCCGCAACATCAAGAGCAACCCGGCTCGCGGCTGGCGCGACTACCTGGACTCCAACGGCCTCACCATCAAAGACTCCGCCGGCAAGGCGCAGGGGGTCTTCTCCGACTTCATCGGCAGCCTGAACGTCGGCGCATCCTTCTACTGGCCGAAAGAAAGCACAGTAGGCGACCTCAAGAACGCCGGGCTCGTCATCGTCCACACCGAGGACGAGGCCGTGATACGCATCGGCTTCCGCGCCTCCAAGACCCAGGGCGAACTCCTCGCCCTCCCGCTCTACTACACCGAAGTCCGCTTCCAGGGCATCCAGGACGAATGAGGGAGGTCGCGGCAAATACATCGTCGCCCCAAGGGAGGCAACCAATTCATGATGCACAGCCTATGAGAAAAGCCTTTACGATACTCGAACTGCTGGTGGCGAGTCTCCTTCTGGGGATGCTCATGACCATACTGACGATGATATTCAGCCAGTCGTCCATCGCCTGGCGTACGGGCACGGCCATAGTCGCAGACCTGGACGACGTTCGCAACAACATCGCCGAAGTGCGCGAGGAGGCGGACAACGCCTACATCTGGGACGACAAGGTGCACCGCATCCTCGGCCTCTGGGACGATCAGGGCAACCTGCGCAAGCGCGCCTGGGACGTCGGCACGGAGGACAAGAAGGAGAACCAGGCCGGGTATCTGCGCAGCAAGGGAGGCGCCAGCATCTCGGACGACTCCGACATCAATGACTTCAAGAACCAGGCCGACGTCTCCGCCAGCGGCAGCTTCGGCAAGTTGAACACCTACAAGATAAACGTCAAGTCGTCGGGGCCGAACAAGCATCTTGGCGACTACGACGACATATGGAGCGACCCAGATGATTTCATCGACTGAGAGGCGCAGGGGCTTCACGCTCGTCGAACTGCTTGTCGTGATCGCCATGATCGCCATGGTGGCCGGGGCGGTGTCGACCGGCTTCAGCGCTGCGCAGGAGCGCGCTCGCGTGCAGAAGGCGTCTGCGGAGGTGAAGGCGATCGCACAGGCGATCATGGCTTACGAGAACTATGCGGCGGCGAAGGGGGAAACTCTGCCCGAGAGGTCCGACGAGGTTGAAAAACCGGACCGGCAGTACCTCGGCTTTCTGCTGGACGGCCAGACGGCCGCCGGGGAGCAGCTCCCGGCGTTGCTTATGGCCTCGCTCACGACCGACGGGGTGATGCTGGACCCGTGGGGGGTGCCGTATAAAGTGAAGATAAAGTCCGGTTCTGGCAACGTGCAGCTAAAGAGCATATCCAGCAACCTGAAGACGGGCTACTTCTTCCCCAATCTCTACCGCCTCTCTAAGGAGGAAAGGCAATGACCAACCGTGCCTCGTGCCTCGCGCCGTCGAACAACCGCAAACGGCAATCGGCAAACTCCCGCCGCGGCAGCGCGTTGCTGATCGTGCTGGGGATGCTGGCGTTCATGATCGTATCGGCGGTGGCGTTCTCGGCCTACATGCGCTATTCGCGCCTGCCTTCCAGCTTCTTGCGGAGGACGGCGGCGTCCCGCCAGCTGGTCAAGGCGGCGCTCGCCCGCGCCATAGACGAGATCGACGCCTCGATCGGCAACAATCCGCATCCCGGCGTCGGCGTCGCGGAGACCCGCTACCCCCGCAACACCGATTCCAGCAAGGGCGCGGTAGGGCGCAGGCAGCTGCGCAACCTCTGGCTGCATCGCGTGTTCTTCGGCACGAACAGCTACTGCTCGGTGGACGACACGGTGTCGCCCCTGACGCTCGAGGCGCTCGCCTACATACCGCCGCCGCTCGTCAACGAAGCCCGCTACCTCTCGCGCCTCTCGCCGGCCGCCGCCTGGAAATCGCTCGGCTTCGACGCGGGCCGCTATGCGTTCTGCGCGCTCGACGTCTCGGACTACTTCGACATAAACCGTCTTACCGCGAGCGCGCCGCGCTCCTCGGCCGGCAACCGCCGCATCTCGCTCGGCTATGCGTTCGAGAACGACGCCCACACCTCGCCTGGTTCCGACGCCAAGTCGTGGGATGCATGGATGGACAACTACCGCACGTTCGACAACGACCTCCGGATAGAGTGGAGCGGCAGCAAGGCGCCGCTTGTCTCCATGGCCGACTTCAACCTGGCGTTCGGCGACAAGGGCGGCATCGGCAAGATGGTCAGCCCGTTCTGGAAGTTCATCGAAGACGGCGACAGGAATACGTTCTACGCGGCATCGGGCGACGCCGACTACGACCGATACAACCGCATGACCTTTGTCACCGACGGTTTCTTCCCGCCGGAGAACGACACGGCGGCGTCCGCGGCCGAAAAGGCGTACGAGCTCGCCGATCCGCAGTATCAGCCATTCAAGATCGACCCCAACGGCGGCAGCGTCCCAAATATCGACAGGCTGTTGATGGGCAGCGAACACCGCAACGAGGGCACGATGGCCTGGCACAAGCGCTTGGGCGGCGTGGGTCTTGCCGCCCTCTACGACTACCTGGACCCGGACCATGTGCCGGTTTCCCTCGCCGTCCCCACCGTCGAGCGCGTCCCCATGATCTGCGGAGTCGAGCCCGTGCTGAACGGCGCCAAATTCGCCGTGACGAAGAAGTTCAAGTTCGACAACGCCGGCGGCGAACACGGCGATCAGGATGCGAACGCCGTCGGCACCGCCGGGCAGACGCGCAGATGCACGCAGGAGGTGGAGTACAGAATCGACCCCAACGCGCTCAATCTCACCGCTGGCGCTGTCAATGCCGTGACGGTGTATCCATTCTGCCGCGACGCTGAATACTCCGAGAAGTTCGAACTCGACGGGCGCATCTCCTTCTTCCTCTCCACCGAGCAGATGGGGCTGCGCACCGGGAACAGCAACCCGAACACGGAGGTCCTGCACGTCAGGGACAAGGGCAACATGACCTCCGGCGTGGACGCCAACGGACTCATGAACGTGGCGCTGACGGGCAGCCTGCCTTTCGACACCAAGAATGCGCCAAAGACCGAGCAGGACGCCGTGAAGGACATAACGCTGCCGTTCATGTCCGGCGGCGCCGCCAACCTAGGCTCTCAGCTGAACGGGCAGTATCTCCTCCTCCGCGTGAAGTATGTCTGGGAGCAGACCTATTCCAAGGAATACGGCAGTTCTGTCGGTGGGATGCAGTCTCTCGGTTGGGGACCGTTGTTCTCCAAGACCACTGACTGGCTGGACAACACCCCCGAATACTCGTCGGACCTTTGCATCATGGATGGGAGCGGCAGGCGGCAGACGGATATAAAGCGCCTTGTCGAAAGGAACCAGGATCTCTATTTCAACATGGCGGTTTGGCTGCGCATCAAGCAAGGCAACGATGTGGTCGACATGGCTCCCGCCTGTCTGGGCGACGACAACTTCCAAAAGTTCGGCGGCGGCGCGCCCAACGCGTTCGACATGCTCAACGGCGGCGACTTCGGTCAGTATTATCCGCTTCTGCGTTTCGACACTGCGGGGCAGGGCCGCGACGTCACCTTCCAGTTCTCGCCGGCCGCACTGGACGCTCTGGCGACCACGCCGGCGGACATCCAGCCCTGGCCGCAGGCGGCGGTGGTCGCCGATCCCCGTTTCAACCACGCGCCGGAGAACTGGTTCGCCGTCAATTCAGGCCTGTCGAAGTCCTCCTGGCTCGACAGCATAAGAACGCCGCTCGAAGACGGCGACGGCGATATCTTCATGGAGGTCAGCGACAATGGCTACATGCAGAGCAAGTATGAGCTGGCGATGCTGCCCGCCTGCGCCACGCTGAGGCATGCCGGTTCGCCTTCCGGCATGGGCAAGATGAAGCTGTTCACCACCTATAACGGCAGATCGCTGCCCTCCTCTTTCTCCAACACGGTGCAGGGCAATTGGATGTGGAAGACCTACGACCCGCTGGACGACGCCTACTTCGACGAGTTCAACGCCATCCACTGGGTGGGGGACAAGGCCGGGTATCGCGTGAATCCCTATTCGGACTCGACGAACGTCATCATGGCCGCCTTCGCCAACACGCCTCTCAACTGGGCGTGCGCCGGCACCAACGACGTCGATAACGCCGTCAATTTCACCTACTCCGATCCCAAGAACCCAAATGGCGCGGCGTTCAACAAGAAATACGCCTGGAACGAATACAACACAAACGCCAGGTTCGGATGGGGCGATCTCCAGAAAGTGGCCGGCAGCTTCATGTCCGCCGTGCGCGGAAAGAACGGCAACTGGGAGGATGCCTGGGACAGCCTGGACTGGTATGGCACGGACGACAGTTTCTGCGGCGTCACGCTCTCTTCCAATACCGACGACCTCTGGAACGTCGATCGCAAATTCCTCTATGGCTACTGGAAGGAATGCTTTGCCGCCAAGCAGCAGCTCTTTCTCGTGTTCGTGCGCGCCGAGCCGGTCATGATGGGCGGCGGCGGAATGGGGCAGATACCGCCGCAGCTCGGCGCCCGCGCCGTCGCCTTGGTCTGGCGCAATCCCGCCACCACCGACCGAGACGGCAAGGCGCTCCCGGAAGGCACGCCCCACCAGACCCGCGTGCTCTTCTACCGCCAGCTTGACTAGCGCCGCGCAAAGGCCGCGGATGGATGTATTTGAAAAGGAACTGAAAAACCATGAGAAAAGGCTTCACCCTCGTAGAACTGCTGATCGTCATCGGCATAATCGCGATCCTCTCCGGCATACTGATGGTCTCCATGGGCGGCGGATCGGAGGCGGCGCGCAACGCGAGCTGCCTCACGAACATGCGGGGGCTGGCGAACGGCGTCATCGCATACGCGTCGTCGTCCCACCACTATCCGCTGGCCGGCTCGCTGGTGCGCAGCGAAATCGACGAGTCGCAGGGGATCGGGCGCGCCAAGACGATATACTACGAGATGCCTGGCTGGCTGAGCTGGTATTCGCAGGGCCAGTTCCCCGCCACCTCCATCACCTCGCCGCAGTATCCCAGCGCCTACTCGGCTTCGCCAGACTCCCCGGAGCAGCAGCAGTTGCACGAGTTCGCGATGACCAACGGCACGCTGAGGGCCACGCTCAAGGGCAACAGCGGACTGCTGGTGTGCCCGGTCCACAAGATCGACATGAAGACCCAGCATCCCTTCTTCTCCTACGCGATGAACGAGTATTTCTACTGGAACGACAACGGGAAGTCGCGCAGTTCGCAGTTCCGCGGCCGCCGGACCGACACCGTGAAGCATCCAGACCGCACCCTGCTCTTCGCCGAACTGAACTGGAAGGGCTGGGCCGGAGATGTCGATGACGCGCCGGGCAGCCCGGGCTCAGACCCGGTGCTGCAGTATTCGAAGAACGAATACATCGGCTTCAATCACAAGAAGGGCAAGGAGAAGATGGCGCACGTCGTTTTCGCCGACGGACACACCGAACAGTTGATGATGCCGAAGGGCGGCATCAGCGACGGCAACCTCAAGGAACTCACGGAACTGCTCTGCGAGGGCAAGGACGTCGTTCTCGACGGCTCCAGCTACAAGGAGCTCAAGTAGCGCGCGCTCCGCCGGCGCTCCGCGCCGCGCCGCAACGCCAGCCAGGCAAGGGACGGAAAGATGGACGTGGTGTCAATTCTCATAGTCGATGACCACCCTATGGTCCGCGAAGGGCTGGAGGCGATGCTCGTCAGTGAAAAGGGCTTCGCCGTCAAGGCTCTGGCCGCCGACGGCTTCGAGGCGGCGGCGATCTGCCGCACCACGCCGATCGACGTCGTCCTCTGCGACATACGCATGCCGGTCCTGGACGGCTTCGCCACGTTGGCGAAACTCCGCGAGGACAATCCCGGCCAGCGCGTGCTGCTGATGGCGGGGATGCCCCTCAAAGAGGAGGAGGCGCGCGCGCGCGCCGAGGGCGCGCGGGGGTATCTGCCGAAGAACGTCGATGGCGACCGCCTCGTCCAGGCGATACGCGAGATCGCGGCCGATCCTGATGCGTTCGTCTGCGAAGAGTTCACCGCCGCGCCGTCGCTGCTGACCGGCCGCGAGATGGACGTGCTGAAGCTCGTGGCGCAGGGGATGCAGCGCGACCAGATCGCCTCGAGCCTCGGCATAGGCCCGGAGTCAGTGAAAACCCATCTGAAGGGCATAATGTCGAAACTCGACCGCCCCAACGCCACCAGCGCGGTGGGGAGGGCGTACGAGCTAGGCATCCTTCGCCCGTAGGGAGCGGCGGCGACCATGCTTTGCGCGGCGGCCATCATAGCGGCGGCGACGAATCTGGCGGGCGTGGTGACGTTCCAGCGAGACGGCCTTCCGTTCTTCTTCATGCGCGACACGGCCGGCGTCCACTGGCGTGTCGAGCAGGCCGGCGGCGGCGACGGCGGCGTGTCGATAGGCGATGGCGTGATCGTGCACGGCACGCGCGAGCCGTCCGTCAAGCACCGAATCGTCGCGACGCACTTGGCGACGAACGCAGCCCCTTCGGCGGTGCCGGCGCCCATGGCGGTGACGATCCACGGCATATTCGATGAAGTCCTGCCATACGGCGACTCGCTGTGGTACGGGCGGACGCTCGCGGCGGAGGGGCTGCTGCGCGACATAAACCGCCGCCAGGCCACCACCCAGCTGCTCGTCGGCGTGGATGCCGAGAACATCCAGGTCGAAATACCGATACCGATAGAAGAGGCGCTGCCGCCGGACTTGCGCCTTGGCGCGACGGTTCGCGTCGTCGGCGCGCTGGCCTACACCTCCATAGAGAACTACAGCGCCGGCGTGTTCGGCCGCGTGGAGAACGTCGAGCTCATCCCGCGCACCGTCGAGGACGTCACGGTCGTGCGCAGCGCACCGTTCTGGACCGTCCGCCGGCTGGTGAATCTGATCGCTTCGCTGCTGGCCGTGTTCCTCATCGTGTTCGCCTGGGCGATAACGCTGCGGCGCATGGTGGCCAAGCGCACGCGCGAGCTCGGCGAGTCCATAAGGCAGCGCGCCAGGGCGAAGATAGAGGCGGATGCGGCCCGGCGCGAGCGGCTGCGCCTGGCCGCCGACCTGCACGACGGCTTCCAGCAGTATCTGGCCGGCGCCACGTTCCGCCTGAAGGCCGCCTTGAACTACCTGCCGCCGGACGCCGCGGAGAGCCGCGAGCAGCTGGAGAAGGTCCGCCTGGCGCTCCAGCACACCCAGAACGGTCTGCGCACCACGCTGTGGGCGATGAACGAGGAGAGCGAGGGCCCGGAGTCGCTGCTGGAGCTTTTCCGCTTCGCCGCACGCCGCATGGCACACTGGGACGGCATCGTGGAAATCCACAGCACCGGGACGGAGCGGCAAATCGCGCGCACCTTCGCGGGCACCCTGCTGCTCATCCTCCAGGAGGCGGTGGGCAACGCCATTCGCCACGGCGCCGCCTCCAAGGTCCGTGTAACGGTGAATTTCACCGAAAAGACGCTGGAAATCGCGGTTTCGGACGACGGATGCGGCTTCGAGGCGTCCGCTGAGTCGCCTGCAGGGCATTTCGGCATAGCCGGCATGAGGCGGCGGACGGCCGACCTCGGCGGCACGATGACCATAGAGTCGGCCAAGGGGCGCGGAACCACGCTTCGCTTCTCTTTCCCGTTCTGACCGCGCCCGCCTCCCGTCGGCGCCCGTTCCGCATCC
>CAMOIK010000026.1 GCA_946615875.1 uncultured Verrucomicrobiota bacterium
TGATGCGCTTGTCGGCGAGGACGGTGGTGTTGTCCTTGGAAAGTTCGCCGGCCTTTGGCTCGCCCGTGCGCTGGTTGGCCGGGGTGCGCTGCTGCGTGTTCTGGGTGTTGCGCGTAAGGTTGCCGCCGGAGCCCTGACGGGCGTTCTGGTTCTGGTTGCCGCGGCCCGTGCCGGTGTTCTTGGCGCTTGCGGAATTGCCGATCAAGTCGTTTATCATGTCGCTGACGTCCTCCGCCTCGGCGTATTTGAGGCGATAGACTTTGACGAGCGTATCGGGCGTGGTCTCCACGTCGAGCTGCTCGATCACGCGGTCGAAGAAGTCCATGTTCGACTTGGAAGTGATGACGACCAGCTTGTTGGAACGCTCGTCGGCGAGAATCAGCACCTTGCCGCGTATCATGCCGCGGTCGGCGTCGGAGACGCTGGTGACGAGGGATTCTAGCGGCGTCGGGGCGGCGGGCGCGTCGCGGTTCTGCCCCGGACGGCGCAGCAGGGTCGTGGGCGGGGTGGAAGACCGCGAGGCGGCGCTTGCCTGCGCATTCTGCTGGGCCTTGCCGGTCTTTTCAAGTTCTTTCTGCGATTCCGTCACGATCTGCTCCAGGGCGGTCTTGATGTCGGTGGCGGAAGCGTTCTTGATCTGCCGCACATAGACGTTTTCGAGGACAGGCGTGGCGATGTCTATGGCGCGGGCGATGGCCAGCATCCTGACGAAGTTCTGCTTTGTGTCGGTGACGAGTATGGAATTGGTGCGCTCGAAGACCTGCAGGAGGCCCGAATTGGACTTGAAACCCTCCAGCGCCTTAAGCGCCTCCTCCTGCGCGGAGATGTTCTTGAAATTCAGCATCACCGACACGACCTTGCCCATCGGCTCGGCTTCAAGTTCTTCGCTGGCCGCGTCCATGTAGAGCGGGATGCCCTCCTTGCCCGCCTCCTTGCGGGGAAGGGCGCGCACGAACTTGTCGCCGTAGTTCTCGAAGTGTATGCCGTTCATTTCGCACACTACTTCGATGGCCTCGATCTGCTCCTCCTTCGTCAACTTCTGTCCGGGGCGCGACTCGAGCGTGATCGTGGCCGACGGCGTGGCGGGATCCTTGAGGACTGTGCGATCGACGAGCTTGCCATAGACCTCGAAGATCATCTCGACGGGCGCTTCCTTGAAATTGAGGTCGCTCACGGCGCCCTCCTCGGTCGTGGCGGCGCTAGCCTCCGCCGTCGCGGTCGAAGCCGCGGCCGCAGGCGCGGCGGCGGTTCTGGAATTCCGGCCGCGATTGAGCAGGCTGTTGCGCGCCTGCGCGTTCGCACCGAGCGCAATCGCCGCGCACAAAATCGTCACTAGGTATTTATCCATATAAATCCTTTCTGATCTAAAACCTCTCTAGCCTTTCAAGCCTCACAGACCGATCAAACTTCACAAACCCCTGAAACCTTACTTTTCTCTCATGTACGCGCAGGTCAGCGTGAAGCTGCCGCGCAGATAGCCTTTCTTCGAGGACGGCTTGAACGAGATCGAGCGTATGTCGAACATTCCATCGTCCGTGTTCTCGAGCTCATGCATGAACTTGACGAGGGATTCCAGCGCGCCTTCCCAGTTTTTCACGTCGATGGGCAGCTCCAGGACTTCTCCGGCCTCCACTTCGTCGCCGCCCTGGCGCTGCGAGATGGACATATGGTGCTTGACGGCCAGCTCATCCATTTTCTGCAGCCATGTGGTGTCGGTGTTCTTGCCCTCCTCGAAGAGCGGCATATGCGCCTTCTCCTCTTCGTAGGCCTCCGCCCATTTCGCCTTCTCGCCGATGAGTCGCCGTTCGTCGCGGCATTTCTGGCAGGCGGCGGCGTATTGCTTGGCGGACTTTTTCCACTGGTCCGAGGCGCTGACGAAAAAGAGCAGCGCCGCCAGTGCATACATCAGCACGACGCCGACGACCGCCAAAACCGCCTTCTCCTTCAAACCCATCTTTCCCATATCATCCCGTCTTCCTCGATTCGTCATTCATCATTCGTCTCGTAGAGGCATTCGATATCGAAGCGCTCCTTCCCCTTCGCCTTCGTGGGGCCGGTGAGGCGGACTTCCGCGAAGACGCGCGCGCCTTCTTCCCCATTCTCGCCCGCTTCCGCCATCTCCAGCAGATCGTTCTTGAGCTGATATACGGCCGGCGCCGTCTGCGCCTCGCCGGAGAACTTCACGCCCTCCTCGCGCTTGAAGTTCCAGCTCGTCAGCTCCACGCCCTCCGGCAGACGGTCGGACACCGCCTTCATGATCTCCAGCGCGCCGCGCGAATGGTCCGAATACTTCTGGACGAGCCTTACCTTCTCGCGCATCTCCTTCACCTCGCGATACTTGCGCGAATGCTCCTTCATCAAAGACTTCTGGTGGTCTGTCATGTAGCCATAGACCACCGGGACGCCGAAGAGCACGCCCATGACGAGCAGCCATATGCCGCCGGCGAGCGCGAGGAACCTTACGAGCTTGGCCTTGAAGCGCGTCTCTTCCAGCATCTGGCGCCAGCTTTCCGGCAGGACGTTCAGTGATTGGCCGTCAAGCGACCTGTCGGCCACGCCGGCCACGCCCAGGTCGTCGGCGCACATCACTTCGCGGACAGGCGCGAACGATTCCAGCCCATCGTGCGGGACATAGCCCAGGACGACGATCTCCGCCAGCGAGCCACCGCCGCCGAAATCCTCCGCCTCCAGGAGAGCGAGAGTCACGGAACGGCGCATGTCGTCGCCGGGCGCAACCGCCCTCAACGCCACGGGCACGTCGCCATCCATCACGAAAAGCGCAATGTCGCCGGCTTCTTTGACCAGGACGACGCGCCGCCGCGATCCCGGGGCGGCCGCGTCGCCGGACGGCTCCTTTGCTATGTCGCACCAGCGTTCGCGCAACGCGCCCAACGCCAGCGCGTCTATCCTGACGGGGTTCACCTTGGCGGCGTCCAGCGCCTCTCCTATGTCGTCGGCGGCGCCTTCCGGCAGCGCGGCGGCCAAGACGATGCGGCCCTCGCCGCTTTCCCGCAGTGTTTCCACGCCCACGGTCAGCGGTTCATCCGGGTATGGGCTCATGGACTGAAGCAACGGGCGCGCGACGGCTTCGGCGTCCTCTCCTTCGCCAACACGCACCACTTTTGCGAGAATACGGCCAAGCTCCAGCGCGAGAACGACCTCTTTCGGCCGCTCCCCCGTCGCCGGGAGCTTCAATTCACCGCATGAATACGCGGCAACATGGACACTATCCGCCATTGAGAACGAAATTATACCATATTTATGGGCAAAGGGTCAAGTGCCCGCCGCACTGCGGCAATATCCAAAGAAAAACCGGACGATTTCGGCCCGTCCGGCAGATTTCGGCCAGAGCGCAGACGAAGGCGGCTCCGTGCGGCCGCCTCTGCGCGTCAAAGCGGGAGCGCCACCCACTTTTCGGCATCGGCAAAGCGATCGAACGCGCAGTCGAGCGCGGCGGCGGAATGTGCATCGGCGCTTAGGACGAACTTGACGCCTCTATTCCTTAATAAGGAGCGGAATGCCGGGGACGGATAGGCGTCGTCCATCCATCCGCGCGAAATCCCGCCGGTATTCACCTCAACGAGCTTGCCAGAAGCCGCAATGGCGTCGGCGGTGGCCTCCAGTTCACCGAGATACCAGCCGGCGAACTCGTCCAGCCAGTGCAGACGGCCATTGAATTTGCGCAACAGGTCGGGATGCCCGACGATATCGAAATCGAACTTCGCCACCATGTCGCGCTCCGCCGCGAAGTATGCCGCCGCGAACGCCCGGAAATCCCCGCCGAAGTGCGCGTTCACGTCGGCCACGAACGACTCAGGCGATTTATCGACATTGGCGACAGCGCCGCCTGGAGTCCGCAGGAAGTGTATGGACCCTATCACGTAGTCGGGGGTCGCCGCCGCATAGACGGCGCGGTCCGGCGAGGCTTCGCCTTCCAGGTAGTCGGCTTCCACGCCGAGGAATATCCGCAGACGTCCGGCGTATTCTCTGGCGAGGCTGCGTATTTCCGCGGCGTAGCGTGGAAGTTTCTCCGCGGTGAGCGGCCAATCGAGCATATCGCCCGGGAGCATGGCGTGGCTGGAGAATCCGAGCGCGTCGAAGCCCTTGGCGACCGCCGCCTCTGCCATTTCGCGAGCGGAGGCGCCGCCGTCGCACCATGTCGTA
Organism: uncultured Verrucomicrobiota bacterium; assembly: GCA_946615875.1. Taxonomy (GTDB): domain Bacteria; phylum Verrucomicrobiota; class Kiritimatiellia; order RFP12; family UBA1067; genus UBA1067. The sequence continues at coordinate 4,165 of CAMOIK010000026.1, forward strand.
TGCGTGTGGTAGTTCGTCTTCATGTCAGTGGCGCTCCTTCGTGGCTTCGGCGCGGCGCCTGGCCGTCTGCGGGAGGCCGGCATCCGCGGGCAGCTCCTTCAGCCAGCGGAGTTCGCGGCGGCGCATCGCCCGGTAGCCCGCGTCGGAATAGTCGTCGGCGCCGGAAAGGTGGTCCATGCCGTGCGCGACATACAGAAGGAATTCCGATGCGGCGGACCACCCGCGCCGCCGGTGGCGAGCCGCGAAGCGCAGCGCCTGGTCGGCGTTCACGTAAAGCTCGCCGTATGTCCCGTTCGGCTCCGGCGGCATCGCGTCGTAGCTCTGCGTTATGACGTCCGTGGCGCCGGCGACGCCGACGATTGCGCGATGGACCACGTCGCTGGTTTCGTCGTTCTGCACCACGATGGCGACTTCGCGGAACACGGCGCGCACGCGCCGTGCGCTCCGCTCCGCGAAAAACGCCGCGGCGGCCTTGAGCCGCGAGCGCGTCAGCCCCAGTTCATCTGGGAGCCTGCCCTGCACGAGTATCTTCACGCTTCAGCGCCTCCTGCGCCTTGGCCATCGCCTTGCGGTATATGGACTCCAGCGCAGGCAGGCACTTGTCCTCGCCGCGCCAGAAAGGGATTGCGCCAAGTCTCCGAAGAGTCTGGCAAACGTCTCGCGTCTCGCGTTTCGTGGCTCGCGTCCCCTGTCGAATTTCCCGCGCCCGTCTCCGCCGGTCACAGCCCCACGGCGGCGCGGACCTTCTCCATCACCGGGGCGGCCGCCTCCCGCGCCTTGCGCGCGCCGTCGCGCAGTATGTCCTCGAGCGCGTCCTCGTCCTTGGCGAGTTCGTCGCGTTTTGCGCGGAACGGGTCGAACAGGCGGTGGCATGCGGCGAGGAGTTCCTTCTTGGCGTGTCCGTAGCCATATCCGCCGGCGCGGAACTTCGCGGCCATGTCCGCCACCTCCTCCGGAGAGGCGAAGAGCTTGTAGAGCTCGTATATGGAGTTGCCTTCCGGCTCCTTGGGCTCCTCCATGGGCGTGGAATCGGTCTTTATGCCCATCACCTTCTTCTTGAGCGAAGAAGGCTCCTCGAATATCTCTATGGTGTTGTGGTAGCTCTTCGACATTTTCTGCCCGTCGAGGCCCGGGATGACGGCCACCGTGTCTGGTATGTAGGCGTCCGGGAGCGTGAATATCTCGCCGTATGCGTTGTTGAACTTCTGCGCCAGGTCGCGGGTGACCTCCAGGTGCTGCTTCTGGTCCTTGCCGACGGGCACCAAGTCGGCGTTCATTATCAGTATGTCGGCGGCCATCAGCACCGGGTAGGCGAAGAGCCCGTGCGTGGCGTCGAACCCGTGCGCCATCTTGTCCTTGTAGGAGTGGCATCGCTCAAGCAGCCCCATGGGGGTGAGGCAGGAGAGATACCACGCCAGCTCCTGCACCTCCGGCACGTCGCTCTGGCGGTATATGCGCGAACGGTTCGGGTCGAGTCCGCACGCGAGATAGTCCAGCGCCACGTCGCGGGTCGCCGCGCGCAGCGCCGCGCCGTCGCGCTGCGTAGTCATCGCATGGAAGTTCGCGATGAACATGAATATGTCCTCGCCCTTCTCCTGCAAGGCGAACATGGAGCGCATGGCGCCGAAGTAGTTTCCCCAGTGCAGCGCGCCGGAGGGCTGTATTCCTGTGAGTATCTTTTTCATGGGATTGCGAATTGTGAACGATGGATGGCAAATGGTTGGGCGGCGGGGACGATGGCCGTTGGCGGGCGGAGAGCTGGCGGGCGGCCGTCTTCCGTCATCCGCCCTGCGTCGCGCCCAAGCGCGCAAGCGCCTGTTCCAGGAAAGTTTCGGGGGTGGACGCGCCGGCAGTGACGCCGAGGCGCCCGACGCCGGAAAGGTCGATCGCCGCGAGTTCGTCGAGCGAGCCCACGCGATACGCGCGGCAACGCGCCACCTCCGCCAGGCGGCGCGTGTTGGACGAGTTCGCGTCGCCCAGGACGACCAGCGCGTCGCCGTCGAACGCCTTGACGGCGTCCTGGCGCTCTTTGGTGGCGTTGCACACCTTCGCCGCCGTCTCGACCTCGTAGTCGGCCCCGAGGCGCTTGACGATCTCCGCCACTTCGTCCGCGTTCATGGTCGTCTGCGACACCACGCCGATGCGCGTGCGCGGCGGCGGCAGGTCTGGATAGACATAGACTTCGGCGCCTTCCACGGCCTCCACTTCGCCCACGATGCCATCGACCTCCGCGTGCCCCCTGTGGCCGACGACCACCACGGCGAGACCGGCCAGAGCATACTGCCTCGCGGCGCGGTGCACCTTGGCCACGAACGGGCAGGTCGCGTCTATGACTCGCAGGCCGCGCCGCCGCGCCTCTTCGCGGACGGCTGGGCCGACGCCGTGCGCCGGGAACACGACCGTCGCGCCGTCCGGCACGTCGGCGAGCGACTCCACGAATTTCATGCCGCGTCCGCGCAGCTCCGCGATCACCATGTCGTTGTGGACGATGTCGTGGAGGCAGTATGCGCCGCGCTGGAGCGACGAGCGCTCCAGCGCTCCCTTCACTCCGGCGCAAAAACCGTGCGGCGCAAGCACTTCGATTTCCATCGGCGGAAAACTATCCTTCCCGCTTCTTGGCCTCTTCCCACAAGGCGTCCATGTCGGCGAGGGTCATGTCCCTGAGGGATTTTCCCGCGGCCTTGGCGCCTGCCTCGACGGCGCGGAAGCGGCGCGAGAACTTGGAAGTGGAAAGCTCCAGCGCGCTTTCGGCATCGACCTTCAGGTGGCGCGCGAGGTTGGCGACCGCGAAGAGGAGGTCGCCCAGTTCGCCTTTCACGCCGCCGGAGTCGGCGGGCCGATCGGAGGCGCGGGCGTCCACTTCCGCCTGAAGCTCCTCCATCTCCTCGCGCACCTTGCCCATCGGGCCGTCGGCGTCCGGCCAATCGAACCCGACGCGCGCCGCCTTCTCCTGCGTGCGCTGGGCTTTCAACAGGCCCGGCAGGGTGGCGGGGACGCCGTCAAGCGCGGAGTGCCGCGCCTCCTTCCTGTGCTCCTGCTGCTTGATCTGCTCCCAGTTGCGCAAGACGGTGGCGGAGTCCTTGGCCTCTACGCCGCCGAACACGTGCGGATGGCGACGGACGAGCTTGTCGGAGATGGCGTTGGCGACGTCGTCGAACGAGAAGCGCCCTTCCTGCTCCGCCATGACGCACTGGAACATCACCTGCAGCAGCACGTCGCCCAGCTCTTCGACATGGTTGGCCTTGTCCTCCGGGCGGTCCATGGCGGCGAGGAGCTCGTGCGCCTCCTCGAGGACGCACGGCTTGAGGGATTCGAGCGTCTGCTCGCGATCCCACGGGCAGCCGGTCTGCGGGTCGCGCAGCCGCCGCATTATTTCATGCAGTCTCTCTATGCCTGTCATGCGAAACGCGCAAAGCGGTCTGGCAGGATCAGACCTTGAGAATGCGGCAGGCCTTGTCCGCGGCGGCGGAGTCGAGCTTCTCCACCACGTCGTCGGCGCCGCCGAAATCCTGATACTCCACGTGCGGATTGATCACGGCGAGCGCGCCCATTCCCGCGAGCAGCGCGCCCTTGACGCTGAAGCCGGAGCCCGCCACCGCCAGGGCGGTGTAGCTGCGCAGGCGGTTGGACGCGGCGGCCCGCCGCCACGCATCCCACTTCACGCATCCGTACGCGGACGAGGTCTCCTGGTAGAGCGCGAAGCCGGGGGCCTCGGCGAACTCCGCCAGCGCCTCCTTGACGACGTCCAGGTCCGCGCGCGTCGCCACGACGACCTTGAGGCCCTTGGCGAGGAGCTTGCGCAGGAATTCCCTGAAATCGCCGGTGACCGCCGCCGGCGCCGCCTTCGTGAGCGCCTCCGCGAACGCGGCGGCGAGGTCCTTGGCGACGCGCTGCGCCGTCTTCTTGGTCTTTACGATCTTGAAGTATTCGTCCAGTCCGCCCTGGCAGTTGCCTCCGGCGAGGTGCTGAGCCTCGATGCGCGGGCTGAACGGTATTTCGGACTCCTTGAGCAGCTCGTCGGTGGCGCGGTAAAGCAGCTCCGCGCCATTGACCACCGCGAAATCGAATTCCACGACGACACCCTTGTTCACTTCAGGCGCTTTTTCTTCGGACATGATCCATCCTCCTTGGGTTTTGTGTGCCGCACTCTTGCCTGCGAACGGCCGCTACTTCCTGGTGCGCTTCTTGCGCGGATAGGGCTGGCCGATCTCGGCGAGCATCTTGCGGAACGATCCCTTGCGCACGTTGAAGGGCTTGCCGCCCTTGATGCGCGTGAAATCGCACGCCTTGATCTTGCCGCTGTCGTTCTCGTCGGGGCCGACCACGCCGGACTCGCCGGCGAGCGCGCTCTGCACGGCCACCTGCGCGCATTTCGCGATGAGCCGCAGGTCCTTCTTGCAAGGGGCGGCGGCGCGGGCGTAGTAGCCCGACTTGAACACCTGCACCTTCTCGGCGTTGAGCAGTTCGCCGAAGCGCTTGGCCACGTACTGCCCCACGTTCACCTTGTCGAGGCGCGGATGGCCGAACGCATCGACGGGCACCTCTTCGCCGCGCTTCTTCATCTCCTTTATTATGTCGGCGACGCCGGCGCCCTCGGAAACGAAGATGTTCACCGAGTCGCAGCGGTCCATCACGGCCGAGAGGCGCTTGCCTTCGCCGGCGAAGTCGATCTTGCTTTCCGGCACATAGACGGCGTGGACGTCCTGGCGCTCGCGGGTGAGGCCGAACTCAGGGAGCATGGGCAGCCTCGCCAGCTTCTGGCGATAGACCTGCGCGGTCTTGTAGGTGAGCCAGCCGCAGTTGCGCCCCATCACCTCGTGGACGGTCAGGGCGCGCGGGTTGGCGCTGTTCTCCTTCACTACGTTCAAGAAGAAGTTCGCGCCCTCCTCGGCCGCCGTCCAGGCGCCGAGCGACTGCTTGATGGGATACACGTCGTTATCGATCGTCTTGGGCAGGCCGACGACGATCAGAGGGTAGTCGTTCTTGGCGAGATACGCCGCGAGGTCGGCCGCCGTGGTGTTGGTGTCGTCGCCGCCGATCGTGTGCAGCACGTCCACGCCGTCCTTGACCAGCTGGTCAGCCGCGACCTTCAGAGGGTCTTCGCCTTCCTTGACGAGGCCGCGCTTGACGCAGTCCGCGACGTTGGTGAGCTTGACGCGGCTGTTGCCGATCGGGCTGCCGCCGTGCTTGGTCAGCACGAGGGCGTTCTTCCTTGCGCTTTCGGTCACCGGGATGGACTCGCCCTTCAACAGCCCCATGTAGCCGTTGATGTAGCCGATCATCTGGACCTTGGGCGCCACGCGCGTGTATTCCGCGATGAGCAGCCCGATTGAACTGGACAGGCAGGGGGCGAGGCCGCCCGCCGTAAGGAACGCTACCTTCTTCACTTCTTTTTTCATCATCTCTGCTTGTTTTCCGGTTGGATTGTCAAATTGTCAGCCGCCGCAGCCGGCGGTCACTTCAGCTTCCGCATCACGTTCGCCATCTCGATGGCGCTCTGCATGGCGGAAAAGCCCTTGTTGCCCTGCTTCGTGCCGCACCGCTCCACGGCCTGTTCCAGGTTCTCGGCCGTGACGACTCCGTCCGTCACCGGCACGCCCGAGGCGAGCGATATTTCGCTGAACGCCCTCGCGGTCGTCGTCGTTATCAGTCCTGCGTGCGCCGTGGCGCCCTGCACTACCGCGCCCACGCAGACCACGGCGTCGCAGCCGCCCTTCTCCGCCAGCGTTTTCGCCACCAGCGGCAGTTCATAAGCGCCCGGCACGCGCACGAGCGAGAGATCCGCGTCATCGCCGCCGAGACGAACGAAGGCGTCCGTCGCACCTTTCACGAGCTGCTCCACGAGGAAACTGTTGAAGCGGCTCGCGACAATCGCGACCTTCAACCCCCCGGCCGAGAGCTCTCCGTTGATTTCCTTCATCTTAGTGGTTCTCCATGTTGGGCAAAACGGCGCAGATTATACCATATTTCAGGTGCTTTTGTCAAAAGGGCCTGGCGCACTCTTTCTGCGCCGCCCGGCGGAGCGGCCCTGAGGCGCGCCCGCCCGCGCCGGCGCGCAACCGCTCCACCTCCCGCCCCGCTTCCCGGGCGGTCATTTGGAGAGGCCGGATTCCCGCCCTGGCGATTTTGCCGGACGCTACCGGGACTAACCGCGACGGGACGGAATTTGCAGGTCTGCACTTGACCGATTGGAAGGGAAAATAGTATAATATATGACCTTATGGCATACATAGGAGAAAACATGAAGCAGATAGGAGTGGGAATTCTCGGTTTCGGCACGGTGGGCGCCGGCGTCGCGGAAGGATTGCTGAAGCACCGCGAGGTGATGGGCAGGCGCCTTGGCGTGGACATCGTCCTTAAAAGAGTGGCCGATCTGGACATAACGACGCCGCGCGGCGTGGAAGTGCCCGCCGGAGTGCTGACGACCGACGCGGCGGCGACGATCGCCGACCCGGAAGTGAATATCGTGGTGGAGACGATCGGCGGCACGGGCGTGGCCAAGAAGTTCGTGCTCGACGCGCTGAAGGCGAAGAAGTGCGTGGTGACGGCCAACAAGAAACTGCTTGCCGAGCACGGCGCGGAGATATTCGAGACGGCGGCGGCCAACGGCGTGGACATCTACTTCGGCGCGGCGGTGGGCGGCGGCATCCCGATAATCCGCGTGCTGCGCGAGGGACTTTCCGGCAACGAGATAGAGTCCATCCACGGCATCCTGAACGGCACGTGCAACTACATCCTGACGCGGATGGAGAACGAGGGCCTGCCGTTCGACGAAGTGCTGCGCGACGCCCAGAAGCTCGGCTACGCGGAAGCGAACCCCTCGCTCGACATCGACGGCTTCGACACCGCCCACAAGGCCTGCATCCTGGCCGCGCTCTCCTACGGCTTCCAGCCGAAGCTGGGCGACGTGCAGGTGGAGGGCATACGCAACCTCGCCGGGGAAGACGTGAAATACGCGGCGGACTTCGGCTACCGCATCAAGCTGCTGGCGTGCGTGGCGAAGTGCGGCGACGAGGTGGAGGTGGGCGTGCATCCCACGCTCGTCCCCTTCTCGCACATGCTCTCCAACGTGAACGACGCCTTCAACGCCGCCATGGTCAAGGGCGACATGAGCGACTACACAATGTATTACGGCCGGGGCGCCGGCAGGGCGCCCACCGCCTCCACCGTGGTCGCCGACATAGGCGACATCGCGCGCAACCTGGCGCACGGCGAGACACGCTACCTGCGCGGCATCCCGAACTACGACGAAGGCAAGATCAAGCTGCGCTCGCCGGGCGAAATCTCCTCGCGCTTCTACATCCGCTTCATGGTGGAGGACAAGGCGGGCGCGTTCGGCACGATCGCTTCGATCCTCGGCCGCCACTCGGTCTCCATATCGGCGGCGAACCAGAAGTCAGGTTCGCAGGGCAACCAGCCCGTCCCGGTGGTCGTGCTGACCCACGCGGCGAAAACCTCCGACCTGGAGGTCGCGCTCGCGGAGATCGAAGCCAGCGGCGTGATCGGGGCGAAGCCGGTGAAGCTGCGCATGATCTGACGGACAACGAACAAGGCACGAGGCACGGAAAGATGAAGGTTTGCAAATTCGGCGGGTCGTCGCTGGCGAACGCGACGCAGTTGAACAAGGTGATAGACATAGTGCTGGCCGATCCGGCGCGGCGCATCGTCGTGGTCTCCGCCCCGGGCAAGCGGCACGGCGGCGACACCAAGGTGACGGACCTGCTGATCGCGCTCGCCGACACCGCCCTCAAGGGCGAGAACACCGACAGGCAGTTCGGCGCGGTGGTCGAGCGCTACGCGCAGATGGCGCAGGAGCTGAAGCTCGGCGACGAAATCGTCAGGGAGATAGAGCACGACCTGATGGACAGGCTGGCCAAGGTCGCGAGCCTTTCGCAGCCGGAGTTCATGGACATGATGAAGGCGGCCGGCGAAGACAACAACGCCAAGCTTGTCGCGGTGGCGTTCGAGGCGAGGGGGCGCAAGGCGCGCTACGCCAGCCCGCGCGACACCGGCATGATCCTCAAGGGCGAGTTCGGCGACGCCCAGCTCGACCCGGAAAGCTACGCCAGGCTGTCGCGCGCGTTCTCCAACTTCGACGGCATCGTCATCTACCCGGGCTTCTTCGGCTACACGAGGGAAGGCAAGGTGGCCACCTTCCCGCGGGGCGGCAGCGACATCACGGGGTCCATCCTCGCCGCCGCCGTCTGCGCCGACGTCTATGAGAACTTCACCGACGTCGATAGCGTGTATCCCGTCGATCCCCGCATCGTCCCGGAGGTGAAGGAAGGCATACCCACCATGACCTACCGCGAGATGCGCGAGCTGGCGTACGCCGGCTTCGGCGTGTTCAACGACGACGCGGTCATCCCCGCCGTGCGGGCCAGGATCCCCATCAACATCCGCAACACCAACCACCCGTCGGAGCCAGGCACGATGATCCAGCAGTCGCGCCGCGTAGTGCCCGGCACGGTGGTGGGCATCGCCTCGGCGGACGGCTTCTGCAACATCGTGGTGGACAAGTATCTGATGAACCGCGAAATCGGCTTCGGACGCCGCCTCCTCCAGATCCTGGAAGACGAGGGAATCGCCTACGAACACATGCCTTCCGGCGTGGACTCGCAGTGCGTGATCGTCAAGGGCCAGCAGCTGCCGAAAGAGAAAGAGCACCGCGTGATCCAGCACATCCGCCGAGACCTGTCGCCGGACTCCGTGCTGGTGGAACGCGACCTGACGATGATCATGGTCGTTGGAGAGGGAATGTGCTACACGGCGGGAATGTTCGCGAAGGCGTGCCTCGCGCTCGCCTCCGCGGGCATCAACATCTCGATGGTCAACCAGGGCTCCAGCGAAGTCTCGTTCATGATCGCGATCCGCTCCAAAGACCGCGACGCCGCGGTCCGCTCCCTATACCGCACCTTCTTCGGCTGAAGACCGCCGCCGCCGCGCGGCAATCCGGCGGCCCACAGGATACCACTGGCATGAAAACGACAATCGCAATCATCGCGTCGGCAATCGGGTTCGCCTCGGCGTCCGCCGCCGAGACGAACGACTGGGAAAACCTGGCCGTAAACTCCCGCAACCGCCTGCCGGCGCGCACCTACGCAATGCCGCTGGCCAGCGAGGAGGCCGCGTTCACCGACGAACTGGAGCCGACGACGCCTTACAGCAAGTCTCTGAACGGCGGCTGGCGGATAAAGTGGGTCGGCGACCCCGCCAGAAGACCGCTCGACTTCTTCAGGCCCGACTTCGACGACTCGGACTGGGGCGTGATAGACGTGCCGTCGTGCGTGGAGATGCGCGGCTACGGCTCGCCCATCTACACCAACGTCAGGTATCCGCACAAGGACGAATGGCCCCTCGTGCGCGACCGCTTCACCGGCAGGCCCGACTACAACCCGGTTTCGTCATACCGCACCAGGTTCACCGTCCCGGAGGGATGGGAGGGGCGCAATGTGATCCTGCGCTTCGACGGCGTCGGCTCCGCGTTCCGCGCGTGGGTGAACGGCAGCGAGGCCGGCTACGCGGAGGACTCCAAGCTGCCAAGCGAGTTCGACATCACCCGCTTCCTGACCAAGGGGGAGAACACCCTGGCCGTCCAGGTCTTCAAATGGTGCGACGGCGCATACCTCGAAGACCAGGACATGTTCCGCTTCTCCGGCATCTTCCGCGACGTTACGCTGTGGGCGATGCCCAGGGACGGCATATGGGACTTCAAGGTCTGCGCGCAATGCAGACCGGCGGACGGCGGATGGGAAGGCGAGATTTCCGTGGAGGGAATCGACGGAGACTGGACGGCGACGCTCTACGACGCCGACAGAAAGCCCGTCGCCGCACTGTCCGGCGCCGCCAGCCGCCAGAAGGTCGCCGCCAAGGACGGCAGCCCGCTCCGCCTCTGGAGCGCGGAGACGCCATACCTCTACACGCTGGTTGTGCGCAAAGGAGACGACATCCGCATGAAGCGCGTCGGCTTCAAGGAGCAGAAGATCGCGGGCGACACCCTCTTAGTGAACGGCAGGCCGATCAAGCTCAAAGGCGTGAACCGCCACGAGACCAACCCTGAGAACGGACGCACCGTCACCGTGGCCGACATGCTGAAGGACGTCGAGCTCTTCAAGCGGCACAACATCGACACCGTGCGCACCAGCCACTACCCCGACCACCACCTGTGGTACGACCTCTGCGACAGGCACGGCATCTACGTCATCGCCGAGGCCAACGTCGAGGCGCACGAGCCGGGCTACGGCGAACGCGGCCTCGGGCGCTTCGAAGAATGGAGCCATTCCATAGTGGAGCGCAACGAGCGCCACGCCGTCTTCTACCGGAACAACCCGTGCGTCACGATATGGTCGCTCGGCAACGAGACATGCTCTGGCAAATGCTTCGAGCAGGCCCGCGACGCGGTGCGCCGCGCCGACCCCTCGCGCCCGATACACTGGGAGCGCGGCAACGACCTCGCCGACATAGACTCCTCCATGTATCCCTCCGTCGAATGGCTGTGGGAGCGCGGGCGCAAGAGCGCCGGAGGCGAGCTGAAGAGCGAGGAAGGCGGCACGGGCTTCGCCGGCGCCAGCCAGCGGACCGGCAAGCCTTACATTATGTGCGAATACGCCCACGCCATGGGCAACGCCGTAGGCAACCTGCAGGAATACTGGGACGCCATATACGCCTGCCCGGCGCTCGTCGGCGGCTGCATCTGGGACTGGGCGGACCAGGCGATATGGAAGCCGGACGGCTTCGGCGGGCGCTTTCTGGCATACGGCGGCGACTTCGACGACCATCCGAACGACGGTCCGTTCTGCGTGAACGGCGTGGTGGACCCGCTCCGCAACGTCACGCCGAAGCTGGTCGAGGTGGCCCACGTCTATCGCAACATGGTCGTGGAGCAAGGCGAGACCGCCGGCTCCTTCCGCCTCTGGAACCGCTTCGGCTTCACCGACCCGGCGGCGTTCGCCGGCTCTTGGGAGCTGCTGGAGGATGGCGCCGTCGTGGCGAAGGGCGCGTTCGAGCCGCCGTCGGTCGCGCCGCTTTCCCGCGCCGCGTTCGATCCGCCGGGGCTCGCGGAGGCGATCGCGAAGTCGGACGGCGCGAAGGAAAGGTTCGTGAACTTCTCGTTCGCCACCAGGCAGGCGGCGCCCCTGGTCCCGGCGGGATGGGTCGTGGCGCGCGACCAGCTGCCGCTGCCGCGCGTCCCGAAGGTCGCGGAGAAGTCCGGCGACGACGCGGACGCCGACGCCAAGGCCACGGCCGCGCGCCTGTATGTCGATGAGGACGGCGACAGCGTCACGATCCAGCGAGGCCGCACCACGATCGTGTTTTCGCGCAAGACCGGGGCGGTGGAGTTCATGTCGATGCGCGGCATCCGCGTAATTCTCGACGAGGTGGACGGGGCGATGGCCGGCCCTCGCCTCTCGTGCCTGAGGGCGTTCACCGACAACGACAACTGGATGCGCACCGGCAGCCAGTGGGGCGCGGGCGACGGCGGCGTCGAGGGCGCCGGGCTCTTCCAGCTGAAATACCATCCAGGCAAGATCGCCGTCACCGAGGACGGCGTGCGCGTCGTCATCGACGTATCCGGCACGAAAGGCTGCGGCTTCACCCACGAGGCCGCGTGGCACATCGCGCCAGACGGCGCGGTCACGCTCGACAACCGCGTGACGCCATACGGCGCGCTACCGCCGCTCCCGCGCCTGGGCCTGACCATGCGCCTGGCGCATCCGCTGGAGAACATCCGCTGGTACGGGCGCGGCCCGGAGGAGAACTACATAGACCGCTGCACGGCCAGCTTCGTGGGCATATGGACCTCCACCGTGACGAAGCAGTTCGTCGATTACGTGCGCCCGCAGGAGAACGGCGGGAAGAGCGGCGTGCGCTGGGTGGAGTTCACCGACAGGCAGGGGCGGGGCGTCAGATTCTCCGCGGTGGGCGAGCCGATGTTCATGCGCGCC
>CAMOIK010000027.1 GCA_946615875.1 uncultured Verrucomicrobiota bacterium
GCCACTCCTCGTAGTTGCCCTTGTAGGGATAGCAGATGCCGTGGTCGAGCTCGAGTATCCAGTCCGTCACGTCGGAGAGGAAGTAGCGGTCGTGCGTGACGACTATCAGAGTCCCCTTGAACTCCTTCAGATACGCCTCCAGCCGGAACGTGGTCTCCGCGTCCAGGTGGTTGGTGGGCTCGTCCAGCAGCAGCACGTCCGGGCTGGAGAGGATCAGGCGGGCGATCGCCACGCGGCGGCGTTCGCCGCCGGAAAGCACCGACACCTTCTTCGCGCCGTCGGGGCAGCCCATGTCGGCCATGCGGCGCTCGACCAGGTTCTCCAGGTTCCAGTAGTCGTTGCGGTCGATGATCTCCTGCAGCCGCTCCATCTCGGCGGCCGCCTTGGGGTCGTCAAGCTCGCAGCACAAGTCCTCGTAGCGGGCCACCATCGCCTGTGCGTCGGCCACGCCCTCCATGACGGTCTCGAGCACCGTCTTCGAGTCGTCGAGCTCCGGCTCCTGCGGGAGGTAGCCGACCTTCGTCCCCTTCGCCACCTGCACGGTGCCCATGAGGTCCGTATCGAGTCCGGCGAGGATCTTGAGGAGCGACGACTTGCCGGCGCCGTTCGCCCCTATCACGCCTATGTGCGCCCCGTAGAAGAACGAAAGGTTCACGTCCTTCAGGATCGTCTTGGTGCCGACCTGCTTCGTTACGTCGATCAGCGAAAACTGGTATTCGCCTGCCATGGTTTTCCTGCTGTTTGTGGTTTGGCCGTCCGCCCTGCGCCGCCGCCGCGGCGAAAGGCTATTTCATCATGAGCGCCGACAGCAGCTTGGTGAACCTTGCGCCGTCGGTGACGGGCGAGCCCTCGGCTATAAGCGCCGAATCGTAGAGCAGCGTCACGGCGTCCTTCAGCTCGTCGCCCTTCAGCGCGCTCACCTTCCTCACGAGCGGATGATCCGCGTTGAGCTCCAGCACGCGCTTCTCCTCCGGCACGTCCTGGCCCATGGCGCGCATCATCCTCGCCATGGAGGCCGGCAGCGCCCCCTCCTTGGCGACGAGGCAGCAAGGCGAGTCCGCGAGACGCGTAGATACGCGCACGTCCTCCACGTTCGCGGAAAGCGTCTCCTTCGCCGCCGCGATGAAGTCCTTGAGCTCTTTCGCGGACTTCTCGGCGGCCTCCTTCTCGGCCTTCTTCTCCTCCTCGCTGCCGAACGACACGTCGCCCTTGGCGACATCGACGAACTTCTTGCCGTCGAACTCGCGCAGCGACTCGGTGAGATACTCGTCCACCGGGTCGCAGAAGAGCAGCACGTCGCAGCCGTGCTTCCTGGCCTGCTCCAGCTGCGGCGCGCGCCGCGCATCCTCCTCGCGCTCCGCCAGGAAGTAGTAGATGTCCTTCTGCGCGCTCCCCATGTCCTTCACGTAGTCCTCCAGGAACATCTTCCTGCCGGCGTCGGAGCGCGCCGTGGGATACTTGAGGAGCTTCTTGATGCGGTCGGCGTTGGAGTAGTCGGTGTGGACGCCCTCCTTGAGTATGGAGCCGAACGCCCCCCAGAACTCGTCGTATCGCTTCGCGTCCTTCTTCAGCGTTTCGAGCGTGGAGAGGATCTTGGACGTGACGGCGGACTTTATCTTCGCGATGACCGCGTCGTCCTGGAGCATTTCGCGGCTGACGTTGAGCGGCAGGTCGGAGGAATCCACGACGCCCTTGACGAACCTGAGATACTGCGGCAGGAGCATCTCGATGTCGTCGCCGATGAATACGTTGCGCACGTAGAGGGAGAGGCCGCGCTTCTGCTGCGGCATGAAGAGCTCCATCGTGGCCTTCTTGGGAATGAAGAGCAGGGCCTTGAACTCCACCTGCCCCTCGCCGGAGAACGGGATGGTCTCGAACGGTCCCTCCCAGTCGTGCGTGAGGTGCTTGTAGAACTCGTCGTACTCCTCCTGCTTCACGTCTTTCTTCGCGCGCTTCCACAGCGCGACCATGGTGTTGAGCGGCTTGGACTCGCGCTCGAGCCGCCACTTCCTGTCGTCCTCCTTCTCGTCGGCGGGCACGTCCACCTGGCGGAACTTGATCGGGTAGGCGATGAAGTCCGAATACTTCTTTACCAGGTCGGCGACGCGCCAGTAGTCGAGATACTCCGCCTGGTCGTCTCGCAGATGAAGCATTATCGACGTGCCGAAGCCGTCGCGCTGCGAGTCGCCGATCGTGTAGGAGCCGCCCATGTCGCTTTCCCACTGGAACGCGGAATCCGTGCCGCGCTTCTTCGAGACCACGCGCACCTTGTCCGCCACCATGAAGGCCGCGTAGAAACCCACGCCGAACTGCCCTATGAGCTCGGGCAGCGCGTCGCCGCCCTTCTCCTTCAGCGCCTGCCGGAACGCCTTGGTCCCGCTCGACGCGATCGTTCCCAGGTTCTTCTCGAGTTCTTCGGCGTCCATGCCGATGCCGTTGTCGGAGACCATCAGGGTCTTCGCCGTCTTGTCCACGGCGATTTCGATGCCCCATTCCGGGCTGTCCGCCACGATTTCCTTCTGCGTCAGGCCGAGGTACTTTGCGCGGTCGATGGCGTCTGAGGCGTTGGATACGAGCTCGCGGAGGAATATCTCCTTCTTCGAGTAGAGCGAATTGACCACGAGGTCAAGCATTTCGGCGATTTCCGCCTTGAACGTGTTAGTCTTGGTTTCCATAAGAGGTTTGTGTGGTTTGAGAGGTTCGCGGGGGGCGCGGGAGACGGGCTACGCCAGCGCCTCCTTGACGAGGCGGGATACTTCGTCGGTCGTTTTGCGTCCGCCTTCGCCGCGGTCGTCGCGCATCACGCGGCCGTCGCGCATCACGATGTGTCGGCCGGCATACGCTGCTATGTCGTCCTCGTGCGTCACCATTACTATGGTGATGCCCTCGCGCGAGAGCTCGGTGAAGAGGTTCATTATCTCAATGGAGCTCTTCGTGTCGAGGTTGCCCGTCGGCTCGTCGGCGAACACCACCGGGGGATTGTTCATCAGGGCGCGCGCGATGGCGACGCGCTGCTGCTGTCCGCCGGAAAGCTGCGCGGGCGTGTGGGAATGGCGGCCGCCAAGGCCGACGCGCTTCAGGAGCATCAGTGCGCGCTTGCGGCGTTCGCGCGACGAGAGCCTCCCCATGTAGAGGTCGGGCAGCTCCACGTTCTCCAGCGCGCTCGTGCGCGGCAGCAGGTTGAAGTTCTGGAAGACGAAGCCGAGCTTGCGGTTGCGGATGCGGGCGAGTTCTGCGGCGGAGCGCGCGGACACCTCCGTGCCGTCCAGCAGATACGAGCCTCTTGTCGGCACGTCCAGGCAGCCGAGAATGTTGAGCATCGTCGATTTCCCGGAGCCGGAAGAGCCCATTATCGCCACGAACTCCCCGTAATCGACCGTCAGCGACACGCCGTCCAGCGCGTGGACAGGCTCGTCGCCCAGCGAATAGATCTTGTACATGTCGCGTATTTCAATGAGATGCGCCATGGTCACCTCCGGTGCTCTATCTCTTCGCGCGATATGCCCGCCGCTTCACTTCTGCGCGGTCGGCGAAGCCGCCGACGCGGATTTAGGCTCGGGCGCGGTGCCCTTGTTCTTGCCGCGCGAGGGGAACTTCGGGCGGAACGGGTTGGTCTTGTCGTCCTGCTGCGCGAGCGTGGTGGCGGTGTGGTAGCCGACCACCGCCTCGCGGCCGACGAGCGCGTCGGCGCCCTCCGCGACGATCTGCGTGAAAGAGTCGTCGCTCACGCCCTCGGAGACGAGGACGGGCTCAATACCGCCGTCTGGCGTGACGAGCCAGAGTTTGCGCCCCCTCGGCACCTCGCCGACCTTGTCGAGGTCTTCCTTGCGCGGGCGGAAGCGGAAGGCGGCGGCGGCCACCACGGGCACGTCCTCGGCGCGCGCCGTCTCGATGGAGAGCGTGGCCGTCATGCCAGGGAAGAGCATTTCGTCCGGGTTCTCGGCCTCGATGATGACCGGGAACGTGACGACGTTGTTCGTGGTGGTGGCGGCGCGGCGTATCTGGATGACCTTGCCGGTGAACTTGCGGCGGTAGGCGTCGGCCGTGAAGGACACGTCCTGGCCCACTTTGACGTTGCCGACGTCTGCCTCCGGGATCGTGGCCTCGACCCAAATGACGGAAAGGTCCTCCGCGATGGTGAGCACCGGCACGGCGTTCATGGAGGAGACCACGGTCTCGCCCTCTTCGACCTTGCGGTCTATGACGATGCCGTTGACGGGCGAGACGATGGTGCAGTATTCGAGGTTCGCCCTGGCCTGCGACACGTCGGCCTCGCACTGCTCCACGGACGCCTTGGCGCTCTTCAGCGAAGCCTGCGCGGAATCGAGGCTGGCCCTGGCCTTGGAGAGCGCCTCTTCGGCGGAGTCGAGGTCCGCCACCGGGGCGAGGTTCTTTTCGGCGAGGGCCTTCTTGCGCGCGTATGTCTTCTCGGCGAGTTCCAGTTCGGCCTGGCGGCTGCGCACGGCGGCCTCGCTGACCTCCACGTTCGCCTGGTTCACGTGGAGCCTGGCGACGGCGCTCTTGTGGTTGGCCTCATAGACGAGCGGGTCGATGAGGGCCACGACCTGTCCGTTGGTTACGACGGAGTTGTAATCGACGAAGAGCTTGACCAGCCTCCCGTTGACCTGCGCGCCGACCGGGATGCCGGAGGGGGAGTTGCGCGGCGTCACGGTGCCCGTGGCCTCGACGGTCCTGACCACCGAGCCTTTCTCCACCGGCGCGGTCCTGAAAACCGGCGCGGTCTTTCGCGAGGCGAGCGGCATGGAGTCGCCGCAACCTGCGGCGAGCAACGCCAGCGCCGCAAAACCCAGCATCTTCTTCATTTCTTCGCATCCTCCCATTCTTCGGCATTCACGACCTTCTCGTCATAGACCGGCCACACGCCAGAGAGCGCGAAGAGCTTCGCCTCGGCGATCTGCCCCCTGTAGAAGGCCTTTTCGCGGTTTGCGAGAGCCGCGGAGTAGTCGGCCACGGCGTCGGTGAACTCCACGCGCGAGGCGTCGCCCACCAGGAACTGCTCCCGCACCGTGTCGAGGTTCTCTTTCGCGCTCTGCACGCTCGCCTTGGCCGTGGCCAGCGCCTCGCGGGCGTTGTCGCGCTCCTCGGTGGCCAGCTCCAGTTCCAGCGAAAGCGAAAGTTCCGCGGCGTCCACCTCCGCGGCGGCCACGTCCATCGCGACGACGGCGCGGTCGATGGCGGCGGTGTTCCTGAAGCCTGAGAAGAGGCTCTGCGCCGCGTTGAAGCCCCACCGCCAATACCACAGCGGGTCGTTCCAGTTCAGGGAAAAGGAGGCGGAGACGCTGGGCATGAGGTCGGCAATGGCCACATCGACCGCATAGGTTGCCGCGCGGAGCCTGGCCCTGGCCGCCTGCACGGCCGGCGCGTTGGTGCGCGCGAAGGCGAAGATTTCCGTGGAAGCCGCGTCGGTCGGCCCGAACGCCTGTAGATAGCCGTTCATGTTGGCCTCGCCGAACTCCAGAGAACGTCCCCAGTCGGCCTCCAGGCCCAGCGCGGCGGCCAGCCCGGCGCCGGCGTTCACGTAGCTGTTGGAGGCGGACACGACCGCCTCGCGCGCCTCTGCCAGGTCTAGGCGCGCGCGCAGCACGTCCAGCTTCTGCGCCTCGCCGGCGTTCAGGCGCTCCTGCGACTGCAGCAGATGCTCCATGCGCATCTGCGCGTTGGTGAACGCGACATCCAGGAGGGCGGCGGTCTGCAACCGCTCGAAATACGCGCCGGCCACCTCCTCGAAGATCGCGTAGCCGGTCTTGACAAGCTCCAGTTCTGCGGCGACGAGCCGCTCGGCCTGTGCGCGGAGGCTGGCGTCGTTGCGCCCGAAGTCCCACAGCAGCACGTCGATGGAAAGAGCGCCCGACGCATTGCCGTAGGTGTGCGATCCGAGGTCGTCGTGGTGCTTGGACTTGCTCTGCTCGCTGTGCCCCGCCGATACGTCGGCGTCGATCGCGTTCCAGGGCGTCATGCTGGCCAGCGGCGCGTTCGCGGCGATTTCCTTCATCGCCAGGCGGGCGTCCTTGACGGCGAGCCTGGCGGTGGCCATGCTCGGGCGGTTGCCCAGCGCGAAGCCGACCATCTCCTCCAGCGACGCGCCGACGTCCGGCAGGGGCTTTTCCGCGACTTGCCCCGCGGCGCGCGCCTCCACGCCGCTCTTCGCCTCCTCCGCCTCGCGTATGGTTTCGCAGCCGGAGAAGGCGAGGAACGCGGCGCCGACCGCCAGGCCGCGGGCCGACAACCGCCTTGCGCCGTCAAGCATCCTCTTTGCCATTTCGCTCCTCATCCATCCCCTTTCTTCTTTTCCCCGCATCCCGTCGCGCGTCTCCGGCGCTGCGCCATCCGTCAGCCCTGCATTTTCTCGAAGTCGCTCTTCGGGTGCTTGCACCACGGGCACAGCCAGTCCGCGGGCAGATCCTCGAACGCCACGCCGTCGTTCTCGGCGGGGTCGTAAACGTATCCGCAAATCTTGCACACCCATTTCGCGGGGGCGCCGGGCGCCGTCGGCGCGGACGCCTTCGGCTTCGGTTTCACGTTCGCGTGGTAGTAGGCGTAGGACATCGCCGGCGCGTCGGAGAGGGTCTTTGCGGCTGTCACCGCGCAGGTGAAGAGCCCGTGCGTGCCGAGGTCGCGGTAATCCTCGATGCGCAGCTCGAACACCGCGCAGCAGTGCTCTTTGAGCACGGGCAGGCCGTTTTCGCCGCGCCCGAAGCCAATCCCTGCGAACTTGTCGCGCGTGCGCCCCGACTGGAAGCCGAAGCGCTCGAAGAGCGCGAACGGCGCCGACTCCGCCAGCGCGCAGACGTTCATCACGCCCGTGGCCAGCAGCGTGGAATGCGTGAAGTTGGCCTTGTTTATGGCGACGACCATGCGCGGCGGGTCCGCGGTGACCTGCATGACCGCATTGCAGATCATGCCGTTGTCGCGCCCGTCGCGGCTGCTCGTGACCACGTAAAGGCCGTAGCCTATCTTGAAATATGCAGTAGGATCCATCTCTACACCTCTCCTCTCTTGTTTGCCGGACGCGCCGGCGGTCTTCTACGCAGGCTGGAACTCGCTCTTGCCGACTCCGCACAGCGGGCAGGTCCAGTCGTCGGGGAGATCGGCGAACTCGACTCCGTTGTTCTCTGCGGGATCATAGACGTATCCGCACACCTTGCATGCGTATTTCATTGTTTCTTCCTCTTGGTTTGGTTTGTCGTCGTTTGTTTTCCCCTCTTCGCCGCAGCGCCGTCCGGCGAGGCGGCATCCGAGGGCCTAAAGCGTGAAATCGAGCATCTTCCGGCGGGCGCCGCCGCCTCCCTTTCCTTTTCTCCTTAATTAAGGGGCTTGGCGACCCCGTTCCCTCCCTTGCGCATCCAGCGCACGCTGCCAAGGAAATTGTACGACGCCTTTGTGGCGGGTTTCCTTGCCTGCCGCTTCAGCTGCCGCGCCTTCTTGATGGCCGGGGCCATCTCTGCTTCGTCCGGCAGCAGCGGCTTGCGCTTCTTGTCGTTCTGGCGCATTTTCATCTCGGTCGCGCTCTCGATGTTGAGGCGCGATGCGCAGTCTTCGCCCAGCCTGACGTTGCGCAGCTCCTTGGCGAAATCGTCGGGCGGGAACAGCACTCCGCAGTTGTTCGCGTAGATGTTGCGCCTGACGATCGGCAGCTGGCGCCGCACCTTGATGCCGAAGCCATACTTGTAAACGCGCTGCTTCATGGGGCAGACCAGGCGGTCGTTCCAGCGCTCGTCCAGCGGGAGCGCCGCGTCTTCGCTCACAAACAGCATTTCGTCGCCGAGCTGCACCGTCCCGCGCATCACGCACATCTTCCAGACGCGGTCGTCCGGCCCGTAAACGCCGACCATCGCATACTGTTCGCGCGCCATCGGCACCTCGCTGTATTCGATCACCTTGACGATGCAGGCCAGCGGCAGTCCTTCCGGCTTCTCCTCGTCGGGGCATTCGCGCAGCTTCGCCAGCAGCGCGATGTTCTTCCAGTCCTCCTCGGTGCGAACGGGCTTGGGCGGGCGCTTCCACGCGCCGGCTGCGCCGGCCGCATCGTCCTCTACCTTCTTTTCTATGTCATCCGCCTCAAGCATGGTGCATATTATATCATATTTTCCCGTCGTGTGCCTCGCCGCGAAAAAACTTTGCTTGGCGGCGGTTTTCGCGCGGCCAGACGCCAGAGACGGCGGCGTTTCCGCCCGTCCGCCCGCCCGCCCCCTCCTTTTCCGTCCCATTCTCCATATAGAGAGCGCCGCGTGCTCCATATACGGCCGTCTGCGGCGCGGCAAGACCCCGCCGCTCCCACCCATTCCGCCTTAAATATGGTATAATAGGGACATGGACACGACTAAGGCATTGGGTATTTGCGTGGCGCTGGCGGCGACCGGCGCGTATGCGGCGCATTGTTCGCCGGTGGAGGGGCTGGCCGGGCGCGTACTCGGCGAAAAGGCGGCGGCGCTGCGGTTCGAGACGGCGCCAAGCGCCTCGTATCGCGCGGAGGACGGACGCATCGTGATCGCGGCGCCCGACGAAGGAGGCAAGGCGCTGGCGCTGGGCGCGTATCTTCGCGACGTGGCGCACGCGCACTGGGGATGGTGCGGCTCGCGCTTCCCCTCCGAACTGCCGCCGCCAAAGGAACGCACGCCGGTCGTGCGCTCCGGCGAGATCGCCATGGCCTACAACTACTGCACGCTGTGCTACACAATGGCGTATCGCGGCGAGGATTGGTGGCGCGAGGAGATCGACCGCCTGGCGCTCTTCGGGTTCAACCGCGCACTCGTCATCGCCGGCCTCCCGAAGGTCTGGCAGCTCACCCTCCGCGAACTCGGCATGGACGAAGAGCAGATTCGCGCCTTCATCCCGGACCTCGCCGCGACGGCGTGGTGGGCGATGGGCAATCTGGAGGGGTTGGGCGGCCCCGTGCCGCAGGAGACCATCGAGCGCGACGCCGCGCTTGGCCGCTTCATCGTCAGGGAGATGCGCGCGCTGGGCATCGAACCAGTGCTGCAAAGCTTCACCGGCCTGGTGCCGAGCGCGTTGGAGCGCGACCCCGGCAGATACGGGCTGGGCGGCTCGCGCTTCTTCGCCCAGGGGATGTGGTGCGGGCGGCAGCGCCCGGCCGTCCTCGACCCGTGCGACGGCGCATTCCCCCGTCTCGCGCAGACATGGTACCGCAACCTCTTCAAAGTTTACGGCATAGACGGCGCGGCGGCGTTCGCAGGCGACCTCTTCCACGAGGGCGGCAGCAGCAAAGGAGTCGACGTGACGGCGGCCTTCCGCGCCGTGCAGGCCGCACAGCAGAACGCCGCCCCTGGCGCCGTCTGGATGGTGCAGGCGTGGGGGAAGAACCCGACCCCAGCCATGGTCGAAGCCCTGGACCCGCGCTTCACCATCGTGGAGAAGCTCGTTTACGACATGGCGCATGGCGACGCCGACACGCGTTCTTGGGGGCGGTTGCCCGTCATCTGGTGCGAACTGCTCAACTTCGGCGGCAACCACGGCCTCTACGGCGGTCTTGACGTCGTGGAGAAAGTGCCGGACGGCTACGGCTGGGGACTCCTCTCCGAGGGCCTGGAGACCAACCCGTGGTTCTACGAGGAGTTCACGCGCCGCATCACAGGCGGCAAGCCGGAATCCTCGGCCGACTACGCCAGGCGCCGCTGGGGCACGGACGACCCGCGCCTCGTCGAAGCCCTCGCTCTGCTGCGCCGCAGCGTCTATTCCGTCCCGCGCCGCCAGCAAGGGGCGCTGGAGTGCCTTTACTGCGCATTCCCGGCATGGGACGCCAAAAGCGCGTCCTCCTGGGGGCCGAAGACGGGCTTCTACTACGACACTGCGGACGTCGCGAAGGCCCGCGACCTGTTCGAGGCCGTGGCCAAGGAGCGACCGGACCTCCTCGAAACCGAAACCTTCCTCTACGACTTGACGGACGTGCGGCGCCAGGTCCTGTCCGACAGGGCGCGCGAACTCCTGCCGGCCGCGCGAACAAACGCCGTGGCGCGCGCCGCTTTCCTCGCGGGCATGGACGAAATGGACCGCGCACTCGCCGCCTCCCCATACTTCCGCATGGACAGGTTCGAGCGGCTCGCCGCCGGCCTCGACCCGGAGCACGGCCCCGCCGCGCTGTGGCGGATGTTCACCACGTGGGTAGAGCCGGAACACGGCCACACGTACCTCGACTCCTACGCCCACCGCCAGCTCGCTGGCCTCATGCGCTACCACCAGGGCTGCTGGACGCACTTCTTCGCTTCGCCCGCCGCCGCCGCCGGAAAGGCGCTGGACGTGCACACCGCCGGTCCGCCGTCCGACTGACCTCGGCGCTCCGCTCCGTCCGCGCCGCGCAGCGACGACGGCGCGCACGGAGTTCGCTTTCTGCGCTTTGTAGTTTTGCAAACCTTTTGCCTCGTAGAGCGTGGTATCATACGGCTGTCATCAGGAACGCGGAATGAATATCGGCAGCAAAGCAGACCAAGGCATTGAAGCGGCCTCGCGGGCCGCTCCGTCTCCATTGGACGGCGTGATGGCCTCGCTGCCGGAATACATGGATACGCCTGAGACGAAGGTCGTGGACCTTGCGCCGGACGGCGTGGACTGCATACCCGTCCTCGGCGAACACAACTACAAGCGCTTCGGCGGCTCCACCGTGCCGCACGTCCACCCCGGGATGATCGAAATGATGTGCTGCCGCCGCGGCGCCAACCTGTCGTTCGACTGCGACGGCGAGATCATCCCCTTCCGGCCCGGCATGATGTTCGTCGCGCAGCCCGAGACCCCGCACTTCCTGCGCCGCTACCCGAAGGGACTCTCCACCGTGTGGATTTGGTTCCGCATGCCGGAGCGCGGCAGGACCATACTGGGGCTTTCCGGCGACGAGACGGCGTGGCTCGTGAAGCGCCTGCGCACGCTACCCGTCAAGTTCGAGGCGACGGAGCCGCTCCGCGCCTCGTTCCGCCGCCTCTGGAGCCTCTACCGCGAACCGGCGCGCCCGGCGCCCGCGCGCCGCCTGCTGCTGCGCGACGCCGCCACGCGTCTGCTGCTCGACATCGCGGAGTCGGCCGACGAGCGCTCCGACTACGAAAGGAGCAACGCCAAGCTGCTCGCGCTCATCGACGAAATCCGCCGCTCGCCGTCGCTCGACTGCTCCGTGGACGATCTCGCGGAACGCGCCGCGATGTCCGTCGCCAACCTCACCGCCTGCTTCCGCCGCGAGACCGGCCTGCCGCCGCACTCCTTCATCATATTCTGCCGCATAGCGGCCGCGAAGGAGCTGCTGGCGACCACGCAGAGGAGCGTCGGGGCGATCGCCAACGAGCTTGGCTTCCCCTCCGCGCAGCACTTCGCCACGCAGTTCCGCCGCGAAACGGGCATGACGCCTCTCGCTTGGCGCTGCAGACGCTAGCGGCGTTCGCTTTCTGCGGTTTGTAAATCCGCAAACCTTTTCCCTCGCCAGGTATGGTATCATACCACCATCGTCAGGAGGAATTGATGGATACTAGCAGACGGGATTTCCTGAAAATAGGGGCGGCGGCCGGCGCGTCGGTGCTGGCGGGCGTCCTCAAGGGCGCGGTCGAAACGGCCGCGCCGGCCGGCGGCGGCGCCGCATCGCTTCCCGTGCCGGACGGCGCGGAATTCGAGGGTATGGCCGGCGCCTACGCCGCGCTCGTCACTCCATACAGGCCGGATGGTTCGATCAACGAGGAGATGATCGAGCGCCTCGTGGAGTTCGGCCTGGCGAACGGGCTCAGGGGCTTCTACCTGACGGGCTCCACGGGCGAAGGCTTCCTGCTCTCGGAAGAGGAGCGCGTGCGCGTGTACGAGCGCGCGGCGAAGGCGGCGCGCGGCCGCGCACGGCTCATCGCGCACGTCGGCTGCCTTTCCACCGGCGAAGCCGTGCGGCTGGCGCGCCGCGCCGCCAAGGCGGGCGTAGATTGGGTCTCTTCCGTGGCGCCGGTCTATTTCGGGCAGAATTTCGACGCCGCCTTCGCCCACTACAAGGCCATCGCTGGCGCCACCGACCTGCCCTTCATGATCTATTCCGTCGGCGCGCAGGTCGTGCCGGACCGCGACGTCAGGTTCTTCGAGATCCCCAACGTGAAGGGAATGAAGTACACAGGCTACGCATACTGGACCGTCAAGCAGCTGCGCCGCCGTCTGCCGAAACCGGCGATATTCTTCGCCGGCGCCGACGAGCAGGAGCTTTGCGCCTTCGCATACGGCGACACCTTCAGCGGTTGCATCGGCACCACCGACAACATGATTCCCGCGCACCACGCGAAGATATGCGCGCTCGCCGCAGAGGGCCGCTTCGCCGAGGCCGCGCCGCTGATGGACGACGTGGTCAGGTTCGTCGAGCTCGTGGTCGGCGCGCCCAACGCCTCGTGGTGGAAGAGCGCCATGCGCTACATCGGCCTGGACTGCGGCCCGGCGCGCTCGCCCGCCGGCCAGCACATGACGGAGGCCGACTACCAGGCGTTCGCCGCCAAGATCGAGGCGCTCGGCTTCATGAAAAGGGACTCCGCCAATGCGTAGCACCGCAGCCATGGCCGCTCTCGCGCTCGCCGCCGCCGCGTTCGCCGGCGGGGAGGGGCGCGTTTGCGCGCGCCCGGACGGGACCGGCAACGCCGCTCTCGCCAGGCGCGCCGCAGCGGACGGCCTCGTGCTGCTCAAGAACGATGGCGCTCTCCCTCTGGATGCCGGCTCGGCCGTCGCGTTGTTCGGCGAGCCGGACGCGCTGAAGCCGGGCGGCGGCGGCTCGTCGGGCGTGAACGCCGTCCGCACCGTGACGCTGGCGGAGGGCTTGGCGGAGGCGGGCTTTTCCATTGACCCCGCGAGCCGCCAGACCGCCCTCTTCGTCGTCGTGCGCAACGCCCTCGAGGGCGAAGATTCCCCGGACGCCGCCTTCGAGCTGACCGAGGGCGAACGCGCCGCTCTGGAGGAGATAAAGGCGGCCGGCTTCCGGCGCATCGTCGCCGTCTGCGGCGGCGGCCACGTCTTCGACATAGGGCCGCTCGCCGACGATCCGGCGGTGGACGCCATCCTGTGGGCGTGGTATCCGGGCGGCGAAGGCGGCGCGGCCATCGCCGACGTCCTGGCCGGCAGGACGAATCCTTCGGGCCGCCTCGCGGAGACCATCGCCGCGAACGTCGCCGACTACCCGACCGACCGCGGCTGGCGCGAGTCAAGATGGTACGTCCCCTACGAGGAAGGCATTTTCGTCGGCTACCGCTACTTCGAGACTATCCCGGGCGCGAAAAGCAAGGTCGTGTATCCATTCGGCCACGGCCTGGGCTACTCCAGCTTCTCGGTCCGGACTCAAGAAGCCGAGACCGACGGCGACAGGGTCGCTCTCCGCGTGGAGGTGGCGAACGACGGCCCGCGCCCGGGCCGCCACTCCGTGCTGTGCTACACGTCGTGCCAAGGCGGCGCGGCCGACCACCCTGCCATCGAGCTGCGCGCCTTCGCCAAGACCCGCCTGCTCGCGCCGGGCGAATCCCAGACCCTCTCGCTGGCTTTCGACAAGCGCGACCTCGCTTTCTTCGACGACGACGAGGCCTCGCCCACGTGCGGCTCGTGGGTGCTGGACAAGGGCCGCTACACCGTCCTCGTCGGCGGCAGCGTCCGCGAGACCACGCCCGCCGCGGCGTTCGACGTGCCGGAACAGAGAGTCCTCGCCTCGCCAGGCCTGAAGCTCCAGGCGGACCGCCTGGCGCGGCTGCTGCGCGCCGACGGCTCGTTCAGGTCGCTCCCGGTGGCGTATCCGGGCCACGTGGAGCCGGCGGACGTCCTGCCAGTGCGCACGAACGCGATCGACGGCGTGAACACGACCCTGTGCGACGTGGCGGACGGCAAGGCCACGCTAGACGAGCTGCTCGACGACATGTCGCTCCAGGAGATGCTGCACCTGCTATTCGGCCACCTGCGCGAAGACCCGTGCGGCACCGGCTCCATTGGCGCGCTCGACAAGTTCCGCATATCCGCCGTGCAGACGTGCGACGGGCCGGCCGGGGTGCGACGGGAGGCCGCCTCCACGTTCTTCCCGTGCGCCGCGCTTCTCGCCTGCGCCTTCGACGCGCCGCTCGCGGAGGAGGTCGGCGAGGCTATCGGCGCCGAGGCGGCCGAGGCCGGCTTCGACCTGCTGCTCGCGCCGGGAATGTGCATCCACCGCCACCCGCTCTGCGGACGCAACTTCGAGTATTTCAGCGAGGACCCTCTGGCCTCCGGCAAGGCCGCCGCCGCGTATGTCAAAGGCGTGCAGAGCCGGGGCGTGGGCGCCACGCTCAAACACTTCGCCGGCAACGGCCGCGAGACCACAAGGCGCATCCAGAAGGACGTGGCGTCGGAACGCGCGTTCCGCGAAATCTACCTGCGCGGCTTCGAACGCGCCGTCAAGGAGGCCGGGCCTTGGGCCGTGATGACCGCGTACAACGGCATCAACGGCTTCAACTGCGGCGAAAACCACGGCCTCGTCACGGGCATCCTGCGCGACGAATGGGGCTACCGGGGGCTGGCCGTCACAGACTGGCTCACCACCGTGCCCATGTGGCGGGAAATCGGCGCCGGCAACGACGTCAAGATGCCAAAGGACATCGAGGACACCAACCGCGACATCCAAAAGCGCGGCGACGCCGTCGCCGAGGCCCTCTTCGCATACAACAGGGGCTACCTATCCCTCTCGCGCATCCGCGAAAGCGCCAAGCGCGTCTGCGAACTCGTCCTCAAGTCGCGCCGCTTCGCGCGCGACAGGGCCGAGCGCCGCCCGGCGCTGGAGCTGCGGCCGGGCCCAGGCAACCCGCGCAACAGCGAAGGCGCGTTCCTCACGCTCGCCGACGGGCGCGTCCTCTTCGCGTACTCGCGATACACCGGCCGCTCGAAAAGCGACCACGCCCCGGCCCAGATCGCGGCGCGCTTCTCTTCGGACGGCGGCGCCACGTGGACCGGCAAGGACGAGATCCTCGTCCGCGACGAGGGCGCCATGAACGTGATGAGCGTCAGCCTCCTGCGCCTCAAGAGCGGAGAAATAGCCCTCTTCTACCTGCGCAAGAACTCCCTCGGCGACTGCCGCCCCGTGATGCGCCGCTCCTTCGACGAGGCCCGCACGTGGACAGAGCCGACGACTTGCATCACGGACGAAGTCGCATACTACGTCCTCAACAACGACCGCGTGATACAGCTCGCGGACGGCAGGCTGCTCTTCGCCGTCGCAAAGCACTCTTTCCCCGACGGCAAGTTCGACAACGCGGGCGTCGTCGCGACCTATTCCTCCGACGACAACGGCGCCACGTGGCGGCGCGGCAAAACCATCCTCGAAGTGCGCGGAGAGGACGGCAAGGCTTTCGCCGCACAGGAGCCGGGCGTAGTGGAGTGCGCCGACGGCTCGATTCTCCTCTGGATGCGCACGGACGCCGGACGCCAGTATTTCAGCCGCTCGACCGACCGCGGCGACACGTGGAGCAGCCCGGAGCCGTCGCCGCTCGTCTCCCCGCTCTCCCCGGCCAGCATCAAGCGTCTGCCCACGGGCGACCTGCTCGCAATATGGAACGACCACGGCTCGCATCCTGAGATGAAGACATACCGCCCCTCGGAACACAAGTGGGCGAACGGATGGCGATCCCCGCTCGCAGCCGCCCTTTCCTCCGACGACGGCAGGACGTGGAGCCGCCCGCGCTTCATCGAAACCGACAAGGACGGCTGGTTCTGCTACACCGCCATACACCCCCTCAAGGACGGCTCGGTGCTCCTCGCATACTGCGCTTACGACATGCTCGCGCACACTCGGCTCGTCAAAGTGCCGCTCAAGTGGTTTTACGGAAACTAAACCTCAACACCCACAGAAAGGAACACGAAGATGAAAAACCACCTCTTCTCAATCCTCGCCGCCGCCGCCATAGGCGCGGTGCCGGCCGCTCGCGCCGAACTGACGCAACTCGACTCCTCTCAGTTCTCCCACAAATACGAGATGATAAAACTGCCAACGGAAGAAGATGTCGAC
>CAMOIK010000028.1 GCA_946615875.1 uncultured Verrucomicrobiota bacterium
CCGCCGCCACCTACAAGGATACACAAAGTGAACATACTGATTCTACAAGGTTCGCCTAGGGCGAACGGCAACACCGCCTGGATGGCGGAGACATACCGCAAGGCCGCAGAAGCGGCCGGGCACAAGGTGACGCTGGTCGATGTTGCGCACAAGAAGATCGCCGGCTGCATGGCTTGCGAATACTGCCACGGCAAAGGAAACGGCGACTGCGTCCAGAAGGACGACATGCAGGCGCTTTATCCTCTTTTGGCAGAGGCGGAAGTGCTCGTGCTGGCGGCACCCATTTACTATTTCACGCTTTCCGCGCAGATACAGGCGCCGCTCCAACGCATCTACAGTATGAACAAGCCCGGCAAGTTGAGAAAGACCGCTCTTTTGCTCTCTTCGTATTCGCCCAACGTGTATGATGGAGCGATTGGCGAATATCGCGGCATCGTGCACTATTGGGGCGTCGAGGATACGGGCATTGTCACGGCAAAGATCGACGAGCAGAAGACTGACGCGAAACGCGACTGCGTCATAGGGCTTGTCGAAAAGCTTTGACGAGCAGCAATATGCACAAAAAGAGGAGGGACGACGCTTGTCGGCGCCCCTCCTCTTTTTGTGCATATTGTCTGTCATCTGATGCTTACTATCAGTCCTTTTTGCGGCGAGACGGGCATCTTCGACCAGAAGTCGTAATACAGGCAGAGGTAAAGGTAGGATTCGCCTAGCGCCTGTTTGCCGCGACACACCACCAGCGCGTACTCGATGCTTACGGCCTGATTCTGTGCGAGCCCACCATAGCTCAAGAAATATGGGTGGAGCGAGTCGGAGAGTTCATCGACCTCAAGGCCGTGCGCAACCTCCCTTCGTCTATGCCTTTGCCCTGTCGCGCCCAGTCTCATCGTCCCCAGACTCTAACCTGCGCGTCAAGTGCATACGCAAGATTTTCGCCTTCGTCCGTCGCCGTCTCCTGCGGCCCATGGTGGAGCAGCTCTCGGATGCAATAGACTTCTGCCTTTTCTGGGTTGACCAGAAACCCGCTCCACTCCGTCTTTCGTGCTTTTTGCCCGCCGCATCCATCTCCCGCTCGACGACGCGAATCGCATGACCGCCTCGCAGATACTCGAAGTCGTCGCGGGGGCGGACGCCACATCCTCCCGACGCTCGATGTTGCGCATTATAGCGCACATTCTCTTTGTTCAGCGGGGAGAATGTGTCAAAATCTGCTGGACGTCCTACTTGACGAACTTGGCGATCTATATATTGACTGCCGCATTCCTATATATAGACCTGTCGCCTGTCTATATATAGACTTGCCACTTGTCTATATATAGACTTGCCGCCGTCCATATATAGGCCCGACATATGTCTATATATTCACCTTCCATCAAGTCCAGGGAGCGGCGGGGAAGGTCAAACGGAGTATCCGGCGTCCAGCGCGAGCTGCCGGTCGTCGGCAAAGACGGCGCCTGGAGTGGTGAGGAGCGGGCCTGCGATGCCGGCTGAGATGCCGACATAGATGCACTTGCGGGCGGTTTCGTCTGACATGTCGCGTCTGCCGCCGGCGAATCTGAGCGGCGAGGAAGGATTCATGAGGCGGATGACGGCGATGGAGTCGATGACGCGCTCCGGGTCGAGGATGCCGGCACCGCCGAACGGCGTGCCTTCGATAGGGTGCAGCACGTTGACGGGTATGGAGTCCGGCGCGATTTCGGCGAGTGTGGCGGCGAACTCGACGAGCTGGGCGTCGGTTTCGCCGAGGCCGATAATGCCGCCGCAGCAAATCTGGAAGCCGAGACGCTTTGCGGCTTTCAGGGTGTCTAGCTTCTCGCTGAAGGCGTGAGTGGAGCAGACATCGGCGAAGTGCGAAGGTGCGGTTTCGATGTTGCAATGGATGCGTTCGAGACCCGCTGCCTTGAGTTTGCGCAGGTCGTCTTCGGCGACGAGTCCGAGCGAGGCGCATAGGCAGATAGAGGGCGCGGCCGCCCTCATGGCGCGGAGCGCTTCGCATATCTCGTCGATTTGCGCGGGAGACTGGCCGCGCCCCGAAGTGACGATGCCGAAGCGCCTGATGCCCTTGGCCTGTGCGGCGGCGGCCCGTGCGGCGCACTTCGCGGCGCCCACCCAGCCATGGGACTCGCAGGGGGTGCGGTAGTGCGCCGACTGCGCGCACCACTTGCAGTCTTCCGTGCACCTGCCCGAGCGGGCGTTGATGATGGCGCAGAAATCGAATTGGCGGGCGGCGCATTCGACCGTGACCCTGTGGGCGCGCTCGCGCAGTTCCTCCCGGCGTTCCGGCGCGAGCAGCGCCAGCGCCTCTTCCCTGGAAATCGCATTCATGCCAGACTCCTTGCCGCCTTTGCTGCGGATACTATCTGTTCGCGCGTATGCCCGGCGCCGATGGCCACGCGCAGCCGCGCCATCCCCAAGGCGACGGTGGGGTAGCGGATGGCCGGGATGACGAACCCCGCCGCCTCCAGCGCCGCCGCCGCCTCCAGCGCCTTGCGCTCGTCGCCGATTACAATCGGGACGATGGCGCTTGGCGATACCGGTACGCCCGCCGTCTCGCAGAAAAGCCTAACGTTCTCGCGCAGCCGCGCCACGCGCTGCGGCTCGCTCTCCAGGATCGTCAGCGCGGCGTCTGCGGCGGCTGCGCTGGCGGGATTCGGCGCCGTGGAGAAGATGAACGTCCTCGCCTTCTGGCGCAGGAACTCGACGGCGGTGCGCGAACCCGCCACGTAGCCACCCTGCGAACCGAGCGCTTTCGAGAGAGTGCCCATGGAGAAGTCAGGCGCGTCGCATCCGCCGAAATGTTCCGCGAGGCCGCGTCCGGTGGCGCCCATCACGCCGATGGAGTGAGCCTCGTCCACGTAGGAGAATGCATCGTGCCTCTGGCAGATATCGACGAAGCGCGGCAGGTCCAGCACGTCGCCGTCCATGGAGAACACGCCGTCCGAGACGACGAGGCGACGCCTGAAAAAGCCGCATCCTTTCAGATGCCTTTCGAGGTCGTCCATGTCGAGATGGCGGTATATGACGATCTGCGCGCCCGACAGTCGGCATCCGTCGATGATGGAGGCGTGGTTGAGTTCGTCGGACAGGACGACGTCTCCCCTGCGGACCAGCGCTGAAATCGCGCCGAGGTTGGCCATGTATCCCGTCGGGAAGAGAAGGGCGTCCTCGCAATGCTTGAAAGCGGCGATGTGGCGTTCGAGGTGCACGTGCGGCGGTATCGTGCCCGTGACCATGCGCGAGGCGCCGGCGCCGGCGCCGAAACGCTTCGCGGCGTCTGCGGCGGCTGCGGCAACGCGGTCGTCGCAGGCAAGCGCCAGATAGTCGTTGCTGGCGAAGGGCGTTTCCACGCAGTCGGCGCCGAATACGCGGATCTCGCGTTTCAGGCCGGCGCGCTCAATGTCGTCGAGGTCGCGCACCAGGCCGGCGAAGCGCGAGCTCTGCCGCGGCGCGGACGCCGCGCCGCCAAACACGACAACCGGCGTCTTTTCCAGATAGCGGATGGTCTCGGCCACGTCCTCCCTGCGGCCGCGATAAAGGAATATGCGCCCGCCGAGCGGCGAGCCTTTGCGCTTGAGGACTGTTATCCTGTGGTATCCGGCGTGCGTGGCCACGTAGCCCGTCACGTAGTCGGCGTCGTCGGAGACGCAGATTTCGGCGACGATGCCCGGCGCCGCCTGGACTTTCGTGGCGAGGGTGAGAGCTTCGGCGAAATGGTTCTTGGCGGCGACCGGCGGCGAAGGCTCGCTGTCCATGCAAGTGGCGCGGACTCCGCGTTCGCGGTCTGGCTCGAGGCGTTCGAGCGAATCGGCGTCGAGCAGCATTGCGCCGCGCATCGGGTATGTCTCGGCGAAGAGGGAGAGAATTTCAGACGTGCGCGCGAATCCGGCGTCTCGCAGGATTCGTTCAGCCACGCTCCAGCCTTCTTCCGGCGTGGAAACCTCGTGGGTAGAGACGGGAAGGGCGGGCAGACGCAACACTTCCCAGGCCGCCTCCACCTTGATGTTCATGAAGTCGTAGGGAGCCTTCACGCGCTCGACCATGGCGCGCGCGACATCGCAGACCCTGCCTCCTTCGACAATCCTCTCCGCCCCGGAGATGTGTCTGCCGCCGACGGACGCGCGCATCTTGACGCAGAACAGACCCTCACTCATGGAAGCCTCCGTCGTCGCAGGCGGGGCCGGGCGGAGCGCTTGCGAGATCCAGCATCGCCGCCGCAATGCGCCGGATGGCGGCGCTGTCGGATACGAGCGGCGGCATGGTGTAGATGAAGTTGGAAAACGGGCGCAGCCAGACGCCGTGTGCGTCGATGACGCGCTCGATGTCCTCGCGTGCGGGAAGCCGTTCGACTTCTATGACGCCGACCGCGCCGATGACACGCACGTCTGCGACGTTGGGCAGGCTCTTCGCCGGGGAGAGACCGTCGCGCAGCTCCGCTTCTATACGCCTGGCCATCGCGCCGTAGTCGGCGGCTTTGAAGAGGTCGAGCGACGCGCAGGCGGCTGCGCAGGCGAGCGGGTTGGCCATGTAGGTGGGACCGTGCATGAATGCGCCGGGACTGCCTGCCGAGATCGTGTCGGCGACGTTGGCGGAGGCGAGGGTGGCGGCGAGCGTGACATGGCCGCCCGTGAGCGCCTTGCCGACGCACATCACGTCTGGCGCAACGCCCGCCGCCTCGTGAGCCCAACGCGGGCCCGTGCGGTGGAAACCGGCGGCGATTTCGTCGAAAACGAGCACGAAGTCGTATTCGTCGGCGATGCGGCGCATTTCCCGCAGGTAGTCGGCGTGGTAGATGTTCATCGCGTTCGCCGCTTGCAGGACGGGCTCGCAGATCAGCCCGGCGATTTCGTCGCGGTGAGCGGCGGCCATTTCGCGCAGCGACGAGATGTCGCACCCCTGCCAGCGCGGCAGCGGCTTGTCGGCGAAGAAGTGCCTGGGCATCATGCCGGCGAAGAGCGTGTGCATGCCGTCGGGATCGCTGAGCGCCATGGCGCAGGCGGTGTCGCCGTGGTAGCCGCCTTTCAGCGCCAGCATTTTGGTGCGGCGGCTCCTGCCTTTGGCGTGCTGGTACTGCGTGGCCATCTTCACCGCCACTTCGACAGCGATGCTCCCGGAGTCCGCGAAGAACACGCGGTCCAGCCCTGCGGGCGCGAACTCCGCCAGTCTTCGGGCCAGCTCTATCGCCGGCTCGTGGGTGAAGCCGCCGAACATGACATGGGAAAGTTTTTCCGTCTGGCGGCGAATCGCTTCGGTTATGGCCGGATGGTTGTGACCGTGTGCGACGCACCACCAGGACGATACGGCGTCGATCAACCGCCGCCCGTCGGCCGTCTCGATCTCCAAGCCGCTCGCGCTCGTGGCCAGACGCACTGGCGGCGGATCCTTCAGGCTGGCGTAGGGATGCCAGATGCGCGAGCGGTCGAAGGCTAGCAGGTCGGACCGTGGGCGCCGGGCGGACTGGGCGGGGCGTTGGGCGAGGAAGCCGAAGCGTTCCACCTGCGTCTCCAGACCGTGCTGCCGCAGCCACCGCTCGATCGCCTTGGGCGTGTCTTCGTCGATTTCCGGCGGCACGTCCGGCGACCAGTCGTAGATCACGCGGTCGATCTGCATTCCACGCGAAAGCGCCGCCTCCAGCGAAAGCAGCGTGTGATTGATGGAGCCGAGCGCGCCGTTGGCGACGAGCACGAGCGGCCACTTCTCGCGCGCGGCCACGTCTATTGCCAGCGTCTTCTCGTCCAGCGGCACCATCAGGCCGCCCGCCGACTCCACCAGCACGATCTCGTGGCGCGCCGCGCACTCTTTTATGGAGGCGACGATTTTCTCCACGTCCACCCGTGCACCTTCGAGACGCGCCGCCAGCTCGGCGGACGCCGGATAGGCGAATATCTGCGGCGCGGTCAAACCTTCTTCGTCTTCCTGGAACCTCGCCGCGCCCATCATGCGGCGGTGCTCGTCCAGATCCTCGGATCGGCCGACGCATCCCGTTTGCACCATTTTCACGGTAATGGCGTCGCGGCCGGCTTCGCGCAGCCGCCTCGCCATCTCGCCCGTAACCACCGTCTTGCCGACGCCGGTGCCAATCCCGCTTATGAAGAGAACCATCTTTTCATGGCGTTCGGTTGCCATCGAGACGATCGACGGCAACCGAAATCGCTGGCCGCATGGCGTTACTCCGCCGCCGGCATGGGGGCGAGCTTCTCGAAGTCGGTGACGGAGGCGGTGTAGCCGCTCTTCGCCTTCGCGAGTTCGGCGCGCAGCGAGGGGAACTTGGCTGCGAGCCAGTAGTCGAGCGCAAGCTTCTTTTCGGGGAACTTCGCCGCGAACCTGACGAAGAGCGAGCCGATCACGACGCCGATCGCCGCATCGACGAGCTGCCTCGCGTGCAGATCCTGGTACATCCTCCCGGCTCCGTGCCCCTTGACAAACTCCGCCGCTTCGTCGGTCTCGGCGGCGAACTTGTTGATCTCCGCCACCGCCGCGAGCAGGTCCGGGCCGACTTCGACGCCGTTCAGCACGTCGGCGACGACATCCTTGTAGAGGCCGGCCATGACGCCTGCGATCGCCGCCACGACCTGCAGCTGGGACGTCCCTTCGTAGATCGTGGTGATGCGGCTGTCGCGCAGGTAGCGCTCCACCGGGTAGTCCTTCATGAAGCCGGAGCCGCCCAGCACCGCCACTGCGCCGTTCGCGGCGCGCATGGACATTTCCGAGGCGTAGTACTTGGCCATGGGCGTGAGCATCTTGTTGAAGCCCGCGTAGAGCTTCATGCGCCGGCGCACGTCCTGCGCCTCGGGCTTGCCCTTGAGCGTCTCGAACTTCTTCGAAAGGCCCATTTCGAGATCCACGCTCTTAGACGAGTAGTATGCGAGGAGGCGCGAGCCCTGCAACTCTACCGACATGTCGCCCATCAGCTCGCGCAGGGCGGGGAACGAGTCGATCGTGACGCCGAACTGCCTGCGGCTGGCCGCGTAGTCGCGGGCGGCGCGGTAGGCGGCTTCGCCGATGCCCGTGCCTTGCGCCGAGATTCCGACGCGCGCGCCGTTCATGAGCGACATCACGTAGGTGATGAGTCCGCGCTTGCGCTGGCCGATGAGCTTGGCCGGGGCGTCGGTGAAAACGAGTTCGCACGTTGGCGAGCCGTTGATGCCCAGCTTGTGCTCGAGGCGCCTCACCTTGACCCACGGGCCCTTCTCAACGAGCAGGCACGAAAGGCCGCGCCCGTCGCTGAACTCCGGCTCGGTGCGCGCGAGCACCAGCAGCACGTCGCCGCATCCGTTCGTGATGAAGCGCTTCACGCCGTTCACGAACCAGTTGCCGTCCGCGTCCTGAGTGGCCGTGGTCTTGACGCTCTGGAGGTCGCTGCCGGCATCGGGCTCGGTCAGGACCATCGCGCCTGTGTAGGTGCCGTCGCAGAGCTTCGGCACGTACTCGGCCTTTATCTCCTCGCTCGCGAACTGGTTTATCGTCTCCGCTATGCCCTGGAGGCCGAAGATGTTCATGAGCGAGGCGTCGGCGCGGCTCACGATGTCGTTGCAGGCCGTGAGCACGACGCAAGGCATGTTGAGCCCGCCAAGATAATATGGTATGGTGACGCCCGAGAGGCGGGTCTTGCCGAAGAGCTTGATCGCGAGCGCGATGCCCGGCGCGTATGTGACGCTGCCGTCGTCGTTCAGGACGTTGCCGACCTTGTCCGTCTCCTCGGCCGTCGGCGCGATGCGGTTGCCCGCCACGTCGCCGCAGACGCAAAGCGCGCGTTTGTAGTTGTCTATTGCGTCCTCGGCGTTCGTCGGCGCGAAGTCGCATTCCTTCGCGAAGCGGAAGCCCTCCTCCTGGAGTTCCGCCACTTCGCCGAGGTCCATCGCGTCGATCGTCTTCTCGATGTCTGGGTTGTCTAGATAGAAGTTGGACATTGCCTTAGCCCTTGATTGCCTTGATGAGTTTGGGGACGACGACGTTGAGGTCGCCGACGATGCCGTAGTGCGCGACCTTGAAGATGGGCGCGTCCTTGTCGGTGTTGATCGCGATTATCTTCGCGGAGTCCTGCATTCCCGCCAGATGCTGGACGGCGCCGGATATGCCGCAGGAGATCATGAGCGCCGGGCGCACGGTGACGCCGGTCTGGCCGATCTGACGCTCGTGCTCCAGGTAGCCGAGATCGACGGCGGCGCGGCTGCCGCCCACGGCGCCGCCCAACGCGTCCGCCAGGTCGTGAAGGAGCTTGAAGTTTTCCCTGGAGCCCACGCCGGCGCCGCCTGCGACGATGATTCTGGCGCCCTTGAGATTGACCGACGAGTGGCGGCGGACGATTTCCAGCACCTCCACGGGGATGTCCGCGCCGTCCAGGCCGGCTTCATGGCGCACCAGTTCGCCCGTCCTGCCGGGCTGGGTGGCGAGCGGCTTCATCACGCCCTCGCGCACCGTGGCCATCTGCGGCCAGTTGCGAGGATTGACGATGGTGGCGATGATGTTTCCGCCGAAGGCCGGTCTGATCTGCATGAGGATGTTCTTGAATTCCTCGCCGGTCTTCTTGTCGGTGAAGTCGCCGATCTGCAGGTCCGTGCAGTCGGCGGTGAGGCCGCACTTCAGTTCGGAGGCGACGGCGGGCGCTAGGTCTCTGCCCATGTGCGTGGCGCCGAAGACGACGATCTGCGGCGCGGTCTCGCGAATTGCCTTGACGAGCGCGTGGCGGTAGGGCATGCCTCTGAACACCTTCAGTTCCGGCGCTTCGATCAGGCGCACCTTGTCGGCGCCCGCCTCGAACAGCGGCGCGGCGAGCGCCTCCACGCAGTGCCCCATGAGGACGGCTGCGAGCGGCACGCCCAGTCTGTCCGCCAGTTCCCTGCCTTTGCCGAGGAGTTCGCGGGGCACGTCGCTCAGCACCCCCTCCTCCTGCTCCGCGAACACCCAAACTTCGCCCTTGCTGCGATCTGTAGCCATTTTGTCCAAGCCTTTCTTTTGTGTGCGGGGTTCTAGCCGATCGTGTGGTCTGCGACGAGTTCGGCGACGAGCGCGCCCACGCCCTCGTCGGTGGGCGCGACTTCCTTGAAGTCGCCGCCGGCGAGGACCACCGAGACTATCTTGTTGACGTTTGTCGGGCTGCCAGCAAAGCCGCACCTTTCCGGCTCCGCTCCGATGTCGTCGCACGAAAGCTGCCCGATCTTCAGGTCGCCCTCGAGCGGTTCGCCGCCGTTCTCCACGGCCGCTTTGGCCTTCTTGTATTTCATCACGCGGCGCACGTCGAAGGGTCTGAGCTCGCCGAACCTGTCCGTCACGGTGAAGAGGGCGGGGAGCTTCACGCGGTCTTTCTCCACGCCGGTGCCGATGTCACGCGTGGCGATGGCGAAGTCGCCGTCCATCTTCAGGTCTTCGAGATACGTGATGGCGGCGAAGCCGAGTTTTTCCGCGATCTGCGGGCCCGTCTGGGCGGTGTCGCCGTCGATTGCCTGGCGGCCGCAGAACACCATGTCCGGCTGGAACATTTTCACAGCGCACGAGAGGATGTAGCTGGTGGCGAGCGTGTCGGAGCCGGCCGCCTTGCGGTCGGTCACGAGATACGCTTCGTCGGCGCCGCACATCAGCGCGTCGCGCAGAATGGCGCAGGCGGCCGGCAGCCCCATGGCCACGGCGATGACCTTGCCGCCGTGCTCGTCCTTGACGCGTAGCGCGGCCTCGAGTGCGTTTCTGTCCTCCGGGTTGAAGATGGCGGGCAGCGCGGCGCGGTTGATCGTGCCGTCCGCCTTCATCGCCTCGCCCGTGACCTTCTTGGTGTCGGGCACCTGTTTGATGCACACGACGCACCTGTATCCGCTCTTCTTGCTTGCATTCATGCCGCACATTATACCATATTTTCCCCGCACTGTGTTGGGGAGACGGAATTTCGGGGTGCAAAATCCCCTTGCGCCGCAGTGCGGAAATTTGGTAGAATATGTCGCAAAACGACCGAAAGGGAAGGAGAAGAGGAAGCGATGGAGACCATTACGGGTGCGATGCTGTGGGTGCTGGGCGGGCTTGCCGGCGCGGTTTTCACCATGCCGTTCCGCAAGGTGAAGGGGTGGCGCTACGAGAGCTACTGGCTGGTGTACGCCGTGTTCGGCCTCGTGCTGTTCCCGTTCGCGCTGGCGAGCGCCACCGTGCCGGACGTGGTCGGGGTCATAGGCCGGGCGTCGGCGGCGACGCTGGCGATGTGCGCAGGGTTCGGCGCGCTGTGGGGGATAGGCGGGCTTTGCTGGGGGCTGATGATACGCTACCTTGGCGTAGGCCTGGGGCTGGCGATCGGATGCGGCCTCTGCTCGGCGACGGGGACGTTGATACCGCCGATCGTCAAGGGCCAGGCGGCGTCGCTCGTCGCCGACAAGGCGGCGGCGATCACGCTCGTGAGCGTGTTCGTGTCGCTGCTCGGCATTGTTTTCGTGGGGCTGGCGGGCAAATCGAAGGAGGACGAGCTGCCCGAGGAGGCGAAGAAGGCGGCGGTGGCCGAGTTCGACTTCAAGAAGGGCATCCTGGTGGCGCTAATCGCCGGCGTGGCCTCCGCTGGCATGAACTTCGGTCTGCAGGGCGGCGGCGAACTGGAGCGCGCCGCGCTCGCCGCCGGTGCGCGCGACGTGTGGAAGGGGATGCCCGTGCTGGTGGTGGTGCTGTTCGGCGGCTTCGTCGTGCAGCTCGCGTGGTGCATGCAGCAGAACGCGAAGAACAAGTCGTTCGGCGACTACGCGACGCTCGCCCGGCCCGCGACGATGGGCGTGCTGTTCTGGAGCGGCCTCGCCGGCGTCGTATGGGCCTGCCAGTTCGCGTGCCAGAAGGCCGGCGAGAGTTTCGCCGGAGACATCGCCTACATATCCTTCGCCATCGTCATGGGCTCGAGCGTCCTCTTCTCGTCGCTCCTCGGCGTGTGTCTGGGCGAATGGAAGGGCACCGGCGCCAGGACGCGGGCGTTTCTGGCGATCGGCCTGGCCGTCCTCGCCGCGTCCATAGGCATCGCCGTGGCCGCCAAGATGGTCTGAAGTCTGGCGGCGGCGGTCGCGCCGCCCGCATGGCATTGACGATTTCCCAAACCAACGGAAAGGAACCAAATGAGCTACAAAGAAGCGCAGAAGAAGTATGCCAAGATCGGCATAGACACCGAAAAGACGATCGCCGCGCTTGGCAGGATCGCGATCTCGATGCATTGCTGGCAGGGAGACGACGTCGGCGGCTTCGAGTCCGTCGGAGGCGCCTCCAACGGCATCCAGACCACCGGCAACTACCCCGGCAAGGCCACGACGCCAGCAGAGCTGATGGCGGACATCGACTTCGCGATGTCGCTCATCCCCGGCAAGCACCGCGTGAACCTGCACGCCTGCTACGGCATCCACAAGGACAAGGTGGTGGATCGCGACAAGATCGGCCCCGCGCAGTTCGCGCCGTGGGTGGAGTGGGCGAAGAAGCGCGGCTACGGGCTCGACTTCAACCCCACGTTCTTCTCGCACGGCAATGTCAAGGACGGCCTCACGCTCTCCTCGCCGGACCCGAAGGTGCGCAATTTCTGGATCGCCCACGGCATCCAGTGTCTCAAGATCGCCGAATACATGGCCAAGGAGCTGAAGAGCCCGTGCGCGATCAACTTCTGGTGCCCTGACGGCTTCAAAGACGAGCCGTCCGACCGCCTCGGTCCGCGCAAGCGCATGGCGGATTCCCTCGACAAGATCTTCAAGACCAGATACGACAAGAAGCTGGTCGTGCCGACGTTCGAGTCCAAGCTCTTTGGCATCGGCGTGGAGTCCTACACCGTGAACTCCCACGAGTTCGTGATGGGCTACGCGCAGAGCCGCAAGATCCTCGCGCTTCTCGACATGGGCCACTTCCACATCTCCGAGAACGTTGCGGACAAGATCAGTTCGTTCCTGATGTTCTTCGGCAAGGTGGCGTTCCACATCTCGCGCCCCGTCCGCTGGGACTCCGACCACGTGATCCGCCAGAACGACGACCTCCGCGCCGCCGCGCAGGAGATCGTGAGGATGGGGCCGGAGAACTTCATCATCGCGCTCGACTACTTCGACGCCTCGATCTGCCGTGTCGCCGCGTGGGTGCTCGGGATGCGCAACATGCAGAAGGAACTGCTCAAGGCGATGCTCACGCCCAACGACGCGCTGAGGCGGATGCAGGACGAAGGCCGCTTCACCGCGCAGCTGGTGCTGCAGGAGGAATACAAGGACTATCCGTTCGAGGAGGTCTGGGCGGAGTTCTGCAGGCGCAACGGCCAGGCCGCCGACGAATCCTGGTTCTCCAAGGTGGAGAAGTACGAGAAGGACGTGCTGCTCAAGCGCTGACGGCGGCGGCCGCGGGCCTGCAGGCCCGCGGCTTTCCATATTCGGAATTCCGACCATGCACGGCAAAGGACCCAGAGAACTGGTGACCGGCGGAGAGTGGATCTACGGGCGCAACCCGGTGGAGGAGGCGCTCGCCGCCGGCCGCCGCACCTGCTCCGAGATAGTGCTGCCGCCGGCCTTCCCAGACGAAGACGACCAGCTGCGGCGCATACGCGACGAGGCGCGCGCCCGCCGCCTGGTGGTGCGCGGCATGGAGCGCGAGCAGCTCGACAGGCTCACGCGCTTCGGCCACCACCAGGGCGTGGCGCTCAAGACGACCGGCTACCCCTACGTCGGCTTCGAAGAAATCCTCGAGGCCGCGCGCGACGACGAAAACGCGCTTGTCGTCGTCCTCGACCACCTGGAAGACCCGCAGAACGTCGGCTCGATCCTGCGCACGGCGTGCGCCGTCGGCGCGACAGGCGTCGTAATCCCCGAAGACCGCGCCTGCGGCATCACGCCGGCGGCGGTGCGCGCCTCCGCCGGAGGGGCCGAGCACCTGAAGGTCGCCCACGTGGTGAACATCGTCCGCGCCATCAAGGACTTGAAGGATGCCGGGCTGTGGATCACGGGGCTTGACTTCGGGGAGTGCTCGCGTCCCTACACCGAGATAGACTTTAAAGGAGGCGTGGGCCTTGTCGTGGGCGCGGAAGGCGCGGGAATTTCGCGTCTCGTGCGCGAAAACTGCGATTTCGTGGCGGAAATCCCGATGCCCGGCGGCTTCGAGTCGCTCAACGCCGGCGTCGCCGCCGCCGTCGCGATGTACGAAATCCTGCGGCAGCGCAAATGAAGCTCGATTTTGCCAAAAACACAAAGCGCAACATGGTGGCGAACGCCGTGAACAGCGGCATGCGCCTCCTTTTCCCTTTCCTCAACAGGACGCTGTTCCTTTGGCTGCTCGGCCCCGAGTATCTGGGGCTGAACGGCCTGTTCGGCTCGGTCCTCGGCGTCCTGATGCTGGCGGAGCTGGGCTTCGGCGTGGCGGTGGTGTGCTCGATGTACAAGCCCGTGGCGGACGACGACCGAGAGCTGCTGTGCGCCTATCTCGGCTTCTACCGCACTGTTTACAGGTGCGTGGGCGCGGCCATCTTCGCAGTGGGCCTCGCGCTCATGCCGTTCATCCGCAATCTGGTGCATGGCGACGTGCCGCCCGACGTCGATCTCCACATCCTCTACTTCATACACCTTGTGAACACGGCGGCGAGCTACTTCCTTTTCGCCTACAGGGGATCGGTGCTTGGCGCGCACCACCGCAACGACGTGGTCACGAACATCCGCACAGGCGTCTCCATGGCGCAATACGTGGCCGTGTTCCTGATCCTGCTCGTCACGCGCAACTACTACCATTACGTGGTGGCGACGGTCGTCTTCACCGTCGCGCAGAACCTGCTGCTGGTCAAGGCGTCGCGCCGTCTCTTCCCGGACATCGAGCCGAGGGGGCGGCTGCCGGACGCGCTGCGCCGCAAGGTGCTGTCGGACGTGAAGTCCATATTCATGCACAAGGTGGGCGGGGTTGTCGTCTATTCGATGGACAACATAGTGATCTCGGCGTTCCTGGGCCTGGTGGCCGTGGCGGCCTACGGCAACTACTACTACGTGGTGACGGCGGTGGCGGGGCTGGCGGCCGTCGTGAGCACCTCCACGGTCGGCGGCTTCGGCAACCGGATATACACCGAGACGAAGGAGGCGAACTTCGCGCTGTTCATGCGGATGCTGAAGCTTACGCTGCTCATAGCGGTCTTCTGCGCCGCCGTGATGATGGCGGCGTACCAGCCGTTCATAGAGATATGGACGAAGGGCGACGCGCAGCTGGTCCGCCACGTTCTCACCGCCGTTCTCATGGTGCTCTTCTTCTACGTGAACCAGGCCCGCCAGATGCTGATGTCGTTCAAGACCGCCGCCGGCCTGTGGCGGCAGGACCGCTGGAAGCCGATAGTCTCGGGCGTATTCA
The DNA here is from genome assembly GCA_946615875.1 of uncultured Verrucomicrobiota bacterium. GTDB lineage: Bacteria > Verrucomicrobiota > Kiritimatiellia > RFP12 > UBA1067 > UBA1067. The sequence goes on from CAMOIK010000028.1 coordinate 14,293, forward strand.
ACCTGACCCTGAACGTGGCGTTGGTGACGACCCTGCCAGACGCTTTCAAGCTGGACGGCGTGATCCTTTCGACCATACTCGCATTCCTCGTCATCGAGATACCGTGGGAAACGCGCGTGGTCTTCGATGGCTACTTTGGCGCCGAGCGCGCGCCTGCGTATTGGCGGACCCAGGCGGCGTTCGCGCTTGCTGCCGCTGCGGCGGCGGCGCTGGCGTGGCTCGCCGCCCGCGCCGTCCCGCTTGGAGGCGTGGCGGGGCTGGCGGCGAAGGGGGCGGCGGCATCCGCCGCGGCGGGACTTGCGACGCTGCCCGTCGCCATCGCCACCGGCGGCCTGAAGAAGCCCGTGCGCCAGCCTGGCGCGGGCGTCAGCGCCGCCTATCGGCCAGCGGGAAGTATAGGCGGGTGAAGAAGGCTTCCGCGAGCGGTCGCAGCGGTGCGCAGCGGACGAACGCCTTCACCCACCAGCCGGCGAGCTTCCGCTTGGCCGAGGAGCGGGCGAGGAGGGCGTTGAAATCGCCGAAGCCGTCGCCGAACAGCAGCTTGAGGGTCGTCAGGCGCTCGCGGCGCGGGATCTTCGCGACGCTGTTGCCGCCGAACCATTTGAGGAAGAGAGTGGTCAGCCACTGTTTCGCCCAGCATACCGAGATGCCGCGGTCGAAGCCAGGCTCCGCCGAGACTTTGGCGTGGAATGCGAAGCAGGAGCGCAGTATCACGGCGAAGTCGCGGTTGAAGTAGCCCGCGCGGTTCGCCGATGTCACGACCGAGTTGGCCCGTATGCGGTAGATGTAGAATTTCTCGTGCAGCGGCGCCACCCTCGCGGCGGAGTAGAGCGCGCGCGGCGTGAATTCGCTGTCCTCGTGCCGCAGACCGTCCACGAACGCCAGCGACTTTTCCTTGAGGAAGGCGAGGCGGCAGATGGTGAGCTGCGCCATCGGGCAGGGGTAGCTCTGCCTGCGCCCGACCATGAGCGTGGCCGCCGGGCCGGTCAGTTCGCCGTTGAAATCGGCGGGGTAGTTGTCGCGGACCTCGATGTCCCTGCCGGTCGCGTCGTCGCGCACGAGCATCGCGCACGGATAGAGGTCGGCGCCGGGGCGCGACGCGATCTCGTCGTGGAGCCGCGCCAGCGCACCGGGCGAAATCGTGTCGTCGCCGTCGAGGAAGATGACGTATTGGCCGCGGGCGACGGTCAGCGCCCTGTTGCGCGGCGTGGCCGGCGAACCGCTGCGCGGCCCGGTCAGCACCGAGAAGCGCTTGTCGCGGGCGGCGTATCCGAACGCGATCGCTTCCGTCGCGTCCAGCGACTCCTCCACGGCCAGCAGGCACTCCCAGTCGCCGAAGGGTTGGGCGAGGACGGAATCAAGGCACTCGCGGAGGTATTTCTCCACGTCGCAGCATGGTATGATTATCGAAAAGAAGACCTTTTCCTTCATTTTCCCGTCGGTATCGCTTGCGCCCATCTTTCTCTTTCTTTCCTTCCGCGTGCCCGCCTCGGCGGATGCGACGCAAATTATACCATATCCCGCCGCCGCAAATCAAGTCGCCCTGCCACTTCGCAAACCCATGATTGGAATATAGTGACGCGCGCCATATATGGAGAGGGCG